>NZ_BDLR01000046.1:0-11677 GCF_002049395.1 Carboxydocella sp. JDF658
TGATTAAGAAGTCATTTTAGGGCTAGTGGGATTAGTGCGCCCTTTTTTAGGATTTAAAAAAAGAGAGATACCGTTATCCTTGCTAAACAACTGAATGATAATGTTTAAAAAATTTATTTATAATATTTTTAGCAATTTTCATTCTGAAAAAGGGTACATCGCAAAAAGCATTTTGTAATTATTTTCTTGACGAAGGAAAGGATGAATGCTATAATTAAAAAATGCCATGCTATAAGTATGCGAAAAAATAGCGAGAGGTGAGGTTCTGCATGTTCTATCCGGTCAAGGTCGGAAAACGGGAACGCTGGAGTTATGCGCGGATTCAAGAGGTGTTGGACATGCCCAACCTGATTGAAATCCAGCAGAACTCCTATAAATGGTTCCTGGACGAGGGCCTGCGTGAACTGTTCCGCGATATTTCGCCCATCGAGGATTTTACCGGCAACCTCTCCCTGGAGTTTGTTGACTATAATCTGGGGGAGCCCAAGTACTCGGTGGAAGAGAGTAAGGAACGGGATGTTACATACTCGGCGCCTCTGAAAGTAAAGGTACGGTTGATCAACAAGGAAACCGGGGAAATTAAGGAACAGGAAGTATTTATGGCTGAGTTCCCGCTGATGACAGAAAAGGGAACATTTATTATCAATGGGGCAGAGCGGGTAATCGTCAGCCAGCTGGTTCGTTCTCCCGGGGTTTATTTTTCCAAACAAATGGACCCCAGCGGCAAGGATGTCTTTGGGGCAACCATTATTCCAAACCGAGGTGCCTGGCTGGAATTTGAAACAGATCTAAATGACAACCTGTTTGTGCGGATAGACCGGACCCGCAAACTGCCAGCGACTGTTCTGGTACGGGCGCTGGGCTGGGGGACCAATGCCAGGGTCCTGGAGCTGTTTGATGATGACGCTCGCATCAGAATGACTTTGGAGCGGGATAATGCTGATTCGGAAGATGAGGCCCTGATTGAAATTTATAAACGGTTGCGACCCGGTGAACCGCCGACGGTAGAAAGTGCCAGAACCTTACTCAACTCTTTGTTTTTTGACCCCAAACGCTATGATCTGGCCCATGTAGGCCGTTATAAACTCAATAAAAAACTGGGACTGGATATTGCCAAAGATGTCCGTCACCTGACCAAAGAAGATATTATAGCTACCATGAAACGGTTGCTGAAGATGATGGATGGAGAAGGTGAAGGTGACGATATCGACCATCTGGGCAACAGGCGTTTGCGCTCGGTTGGTGAGTTGTTGCAAAACCAGTTCAGGATTGGTTTGGCCCGTATGGAGCGGGTTATACGGGAGCGCATGACTATTCAGGATGTGGAGGGGGTAACACCTCAAATCCTGATCAATACCCGTCCAGTTTCAGCTGCCATCAAAGAATTTTTTGGCAGCAGCCAGCTGTCCCAGTTTATGGATCAGACCAATCCGCTGGCTGAGCTGACCCACAAACGGCGTTTGTCAGCTCTAGGACCTGGTGGCTTGAGCCGGGAACGAGCCGGTTTCGAAGTCCGGGACGTTCACCATTCTCACTATGGGCGGATGTGTCCGATTGAGACCCCTGAAGGTCCCAACATCGGTTTGATCGGGTCACTATCCACTTATGCCCGTATCAACGAATATGGCTTTATTGAAACTCCTTATCGCAAGGTGGATAAGGAGCGGGGCGTTGTTACCGATGAAATCGTATACCTAACGGCTGATGAAGAGGATAAATATTATATCGCCCAGGCCAATCTGCCGGTGGATGAAAACGGGAAGATTCTGGTCAATAAGGCCAATGTCCGGCATGGTCATGATATTATCATGGTTCCGGTGGAAAAAATTGATTTGATGGATGTTTCACCCAAACAGGTTGTTTCAATTGCTACGGCGTTGATTCCCTTCCTGGAGAACGATGATGCTAACCGGGCTCTAATGGGTTCCAACATGCAGCGGCAGGCAGTGCCATTGCTGCGCACTGATGCACCCTATGTGGGTACCGGGATGGAATACAAGGCGGCTCTGGATAGTGGAGTGGTTATCGTTGCCCGCAATAGCGGGGTAGTACAACGGGTAACAGCCAATGAAATCATCGTTAAGTCTGATGAGGGTACTGTCGATGTATATAAATTGACCAAGTTTACCCGTTCCAACCAGGGAACCTGTATTAACCAGAAGCCCATTGTCAAAAAAGGTCAACGGATTGAGAAGGGGGAAATCATCGCTGATGGGCCTTCAACCGATCAGGGCGAACTGGCACTGGGACGCAATGTGCTGGTTGCCTTTATGCCCTGGGAAGGTTATAACTACGAGGATGCCATTTTGATCAGCGAGAAACTGGTCAAGGAAGATTACTTTACATCTATCCATATCGAGGAATATGAATGTGAAGCCCGGGACACCAAGCTGGGTCCGGAAGAAATCACCCGTGATATCCCCAATGTCGGGGATGATGTTCTGAAAGACCTGGATGAAAACGGAATTATCCGGGTGGGTGCTGAGGTTCGGCCCGGCGATATCCTGGTGGGTAAGGTTACCCCGAAAGGTGAAACGGAGCTGACTGCGGAAGAAAGGTTGTTGCGCGCTATCTTCGGTGAAAAGGCCCGGGAAGTAAGGGATACTTCTCTACGTGTACCCCATGGTGAGGCCGGCAAAATCGTGGATGTAAAGGTGTTCTCTCGCGATAAAGGGGATGAACTGCCTCCTGGTGTAAACATGCTGGTGCGGGTTTTTATCGCCCAGAAGCGGAAAATTTCCGTTGGTGACAAGATGGCCGGTCGCCACGGGAACAAAGGGGTTATTTCCAAAATCCTGCCCGAAGAAGATATGCCCTTTTTACCGGACGGGACACCGGTGGAAATCGTGCTCAACCCTCTGGGTGTGCCGAGCCGGATGAATATCGGTCAGGTGCTGGAGACTCACCTGGGTTGGGCTGCCAAAACCCTGGGCATCCGGGTTGCTACCCCTGTATTTGATGGGGCCAAGGAGAATGATGTTTTCAAGACCCTGGAGGCCGCTGGTCTGCCGGCTAATGGCAAGACTATCCTTTATGATGGTCGTACCGGTGAGCCTTTTGATAACCCGGTAACTGTGGGTTACATGTACATGCTAAAACTGGCGCACCTGGTTGATAACAAGATCCACGCGCGTTCTACCGGCCCTTACTCTCTGGTTACCCAGCAGCCTCTGGGTGGTAAGGCTCAATTTGGTGGACAGCGTTTTGGTGAGATGGAGGTATGGGCCCTGGAGGCTTATGGTGCTGCCTATACACTGCAGGAAATCCTCACCGTTAAGTCTGACGATGTGGTGGGTCGGGTAAAGACCTATGAAGCCATTGTCAAAGGCGAAAATGTGCCAGAACCCGGTGTACCAGAGTCCTTCAAAGTATTGATTAAGGAACTGCAGAGCCTGGGTCTGGATGTGAAGGTCCTGTCAGAAAACGATGAGGAAATTGAAATCGGTGAATTTGAAGATGACACTACCGACCAGGCCAAGGAACTGGGTCTGAGTGCTGTCCTGCCCGAGGCACCTGTAAAACCAGGTGATGATGAATACAATGAGGAAGATAATTATAGCGAGGATATGGATGAAGACAGCATCGACTTTGAGAGCCTGGAAGAACTGGAAAAAATAGCAGATATGGATACTGTCCTGGATGATGGCGATTACTTTGATGAAGAATAGGGAAGGGAGCGAGGCCCTTGTTGGACGTCAATAACTTCGACCGCATGCGCATTGGGCTGGCTTCGCCCGATCAGATTCGGGCCTGGTCCAGCGGTGAAGTAAAGAAGCCCGAGACCATCAACTACCGCACCTTGAAACCGGAACGGGATGGGCTGTTTTGTGAGCGGATTTTTGGTCCTACCCGGGACTGGGAGTGCCATTGTGGCCGGTACAAAAGGGTGCGTTATAAAGGTGTAGTTTGCGAGCGCTGTGGCGTGGAAGTTACCAGAGCCAAAGTGCGCCGGGAACGGATGGGCCATATTGAACTGGCGGCTCCCGTTTCCCATATCTGGTATTTTAAGGGCATCCCCAGCCGTATGGGGCTGATACTCGATATGTCGCCCCGTTCCCTGGAGAAAGTCCTCTACTTTGCCAATTATGTAGTCATCGACCCCGGTGATACTCCGCTGATGAAAAAACAACTGCTTACAGAGGGAGAGTATCGGGAATACAAAGAAAAATATGGTGATGACTTTAAAGCCGGTATGGGGGCAGAGGCCATCAAAGAATTGTTGATGGAACTGGACCTGGATGAGCTGGCAGCTGAACTAAGACGGGAAATTCAGGAAAGCACCGGACAGCGGCGAGTGCGGGCCATTCGCCGTTTGGAAGTAGTGGAGGCTTTCCGCAAGTCCGGGAACAGACCGGAATGGATGATTCTGGATGTGCTGCCGGTTATTCCGCCGGAACTGCGTCCGATGGTCCAGCTGGATGGTGGTCGTTTTGCCACATCAGACTTGAATGATCTCTATCGCCGGGTAATTAACCGCAATAACCGGCTCAAGCGCCTGCTGGAGCTGGGGGCTCCGGATATAATTGTACGCAATGAAAAACGCATGTTGCAGGAGGCAGTAGATGCTCTAATCGATAATGGCCGTCGGGGCCGACCGGTTACTGGCCCGGGCAACCGGCCGCTGAAATCCCTCAGTGATATGCTGAAGGGGAAACAGGGGCGCTTCCGCCAGAACCTGTTGGGTAAACGGGTAGACTATTCCGGCCGTTCTGTTATCGTTGTCGGCCCGGAATTGAAGTTGCACCAGTGTGGGTTGCCGAAAGAAATGGCTCTAGAGCTCTTTAAGCCCTTTGTGATGAAGGAACTGGTCGCCAAAGGGCTGGCCCATAATATCAAAAGTGCCAAAAGGATGGTAGAACGGGTTAACCCGCAGGTTTGGGATGTCCTGGAAGAGGTGATCAAGGAGCATCCCGTCCTGCTTAACCGGGCTCCTACCTTGCACCGTCTGGGAATTCAGGCTTTTGAGCCGGTTCTGGTTGAAGGGCGGGCCATCAAGATCCATCCTATGGTCTGTACTGCCTACAATGCTGACTTTGATGGGGACCAGATGGCTGTTCACGTTCCCCTCTCGGCAGAGGCCCAGGCAGAAGCTCGTTTGCTGATGCTGTCTGCCCATAATATCCTCAACCCCAAGGATGGACGGCCGGTAGCAGCTCCCACCCAGGACATGGTATTAGGGGCCTATTACCTGACCATTGAAAAAGAAGGGGCTTATGGGGAAGGCCGCTATTTCCGCGATCCCAATGAAGCCATTATGGCCTATGAAACCGGTCGGTGCGAATTACAGGCTAAAATCAAGGTGCGTTACAAAGGCGAAATGCTGGAAACCACTATTGGTCGTCTGATTTTCAATGAAGTTATTCCTGATGAGCTGGGGTATTACAACAAGCTGATGGATAAAAAGGCCCTGGCCCAGCTGGTAGACCGTTGTTATCGTAAACTGGGTTACAGTAAGACTGCCGAGCTGCTGGATGGTATGAAAAAACTGGGTTATCGTTACGCCAACCAGGCGGGGATAACCATTGGTATTGCTGATATCACAGTTCCGCCTAAGAAAAAAATCTTGCTGGAAGAGGCGGATAAACAGGTAGAAAAAATTGAGACCCAGTTCAGACGCGGATTGATTTCCGAAGAGGAGCGCTACAATCAGGTAATCGCTATCTGGGATAAGGTTACCAAAGAGGTAACCAATGCCTTGATGGAACACCTGGACCGCTTCAATCCCGTTTACATGATGGCTACCTCAGGTGCTCGGGGTAATATCCAGCAGATCCGGCAGCTGGCCGGTATGCGGGGCTTGATGGCTGACCCTTCCGGGCGAATTATCGACTTGCCAATTAAGGCCAACTTCCGGGAAGGTTTGTCAGTGCTGGAGTTCTTCATCTCTACTCACGGGGCCCGGAAAGGTCTGGCTGACACGGCATTGAGAACGGCTGACTCCGGTTACCTCACCCGCCGTCTGGTGGATGTGGCTCAGGACGTGATAGTACGGGAAGAAGATTGCGGTACAACCGCCGGGATTACCGTGGAAGCAATTACCGACGGGCGGGAAGTCATTGAGAACTTGAAGGACCGGATTGCTGGCCGCATTGCAGCGACAGATATAGTTCATCCCGAGACTGGGGAAGTTCTGGTCCGGGCTAACGAAGAAATTGATGACGATACCGCCGATCGGATCATCGAGGCAGGAATTACCAAAGTCAAGATTCGTTCAATACTGACCTGTAAAACCCGTTATGGTGTATGTAAAAAATGTTATGGCCGCAACCTGGCGACCGGTCATATGGTGGACATCGGGGAAGCGGTGGGTATTATTGCTGCCCAGTCCATCGGCGAACCTGGTACCCAGCTGACGATGCGGACCTTCCACACCGGTGGTGTTGCAGGTGAGGACATTACCCAGGGTTTGCCCCGGGTAGAAGAATTGTTTGAAGCTCGTAGACCTAAAGGGCAAGCGATAATTGCCGAAGTAGCAGGGATAGTAAAAATCACTGAACCCAAGGCCAATCGCCGGGAGATCGAGATCCTGGCCGATAATCCGGTGGACAGTCGCGTCTATTCCGTGCCTTTTGGGGCCCGCCTAAAGGTGCGGAACGGCGATCGGGTTGAGCCCGGGCAGCCGCTGACTGAAGGTTCCATCAATCCGCATGATATCCTGAGGGTTGTTGGTTTAGAGGGAGTACAAACCTACCTGGTCAGCGAGGTACAGCGGGTTTACCGGATGCAGGGTGTGGATATTAATGACAAGCACATCGAAGTAATGGTACGGCAGATGCTGCGGAAAGTGAAAATTGAAGACCCGGGCGATACCGAACTCTTGCCGGGTGCAGCAGTAGATATCTTTGATTTTGAAGATGAAAATGCAAGAGTACTGGCAGCTGGCGGCACCCCTGCTACCGCCAAACCGGTATTGCTGGGCATCACCAAAGCATCGCTGGCTACCGAGTCCTTCCTGTCAGCAGCATCCTTCCAGGAAACCACCCGGGTGCTGACAGAGGCAGCAATCAAGGGTAAGACTGACCCGCTGCTGGGCTTGAAGGAAAACGTAATTATAGGTAAGCTGGTGCCGGCTGGTACAGGCATGTCCAGATACAGGAATATAAAGATTAAAGAGGTTGACAGTAATTCATGAGCGTGATATATTATTAAAGTGTCTGGATTTATAAGGAGGAGCCTGCTTATGCCATTGGGAGAGTTGCAAACTGCCAGGCGCAAGGCCATCGGCACCAAGCAGACTATCAAGGCGGTGGAGCGGGGCCAGGCGACGAAAGTCTTTGTGGCCCAGGATGCGGAAAACCATGTGATAGCTCCCCTACTGCAGTTGTGCCAGGCTAAAGGTATAACTGTGGTGAATGTGCCGAGTATGCGCGAATTGGGTAAAGCTTGCGGTATTGAAGTAGGCAGTGCTTCTGCTGCGATTCTACTTTAATCGGGAGAAGGGCTAACTTGATCACAAGGCCCTTTGCTCGAAAGAGTTGAGGGCCTTCCATTTTTCTGTTAGATGTTTTTCCGGGAAGGAGGTGTACACATGCCGACAATTAGCCAGTTGATTCGCAAAGGGCGGAAAGCAGTAGCTGAAAAGTCTTCAGCACCTGCTCTGAAAGAGTGTCCGCAAAAAAGAGGGGTCTGCACCAGGGTTTACACTACCACTCCGAAAAAGCCCAACTCCGCCCTGCGGAAAGTAGCTCGGGTACGCCTGACCAACGGTGTAGAGGTAACCTCCTATATCGGCGGTATCGGCCATAACCTGCAGGAACACTCTGTGGTGCTGGTACGCGGTGGCCGGGTTAAAGACCTGCCCGGTGTCAGATATCACATTGTGCGGGGTGCTTTGGACTGCGCTGGTGTGCAGAACCGTTTGCAAGGTCGCTCCAAGTATGGTACAAAACGGCCTAAGGCCAAGAAGTAGTAATCAGGTTTAAGCTGACGATAAATTACCAATACTAGTGGAAAGGAGGGGAATACATGCCAAGAAGAGGCAGTGTGCCCAAAAGGGATGTGTTGCCAGATCCCGTTTACCACAGCAAGGTTGTAACCAAGTTGATCAATAAAATCATGCTGGATGGCAAGAAAGGCGTGGCTGAAAAAATCGCCTATGGCGCCTTTGATATAATCAGAGCCAAAACCGGCAAGGATCCGCTGGAAGTCTTTGATCAAGCCATGAAAAATGTGATGCCGGTGCTGGAAGTTAAGGCCCGCCGGGTTGGTGGTGCCAACTATCAGGTACCGGTTGAGGTGCGTCCGGAGCGGCGTCAGACTCTGGGCCTGCGCTGGCTGGTCGATTTTGCTCGCAAGCGCGGTGATAAGCGCACTATGGTGGAAAAACTGGCTGCCGAAATCATGGATGCGGCCAATAATGTCGGCGGTGCAGTCAAGAAAAAAGAAGACACTCACAAGATGGCAGAAGCCAACCGGGCCTTTGCTCACTACCGGTGGTAATTACCCCGGTAGGAGCTCCATCTTTGGTGGAAAGGGGGAAAAACAGTGCCGCGTAAGTTTCCTTTGGATAAAACCCGAAACATCGGGATTATGGCCCACATTGACGCGGGTAAAACCACCACCACCGAGCGGATTTTGTTCTATACCGGTCGGGTGCACAAGATAGGTGAGGTCCATGATGGTGCTGCCACTATGGACTGGATGGTGCAGGAACAGGAGCGGGGTATTACCATTACCTCTGCTGCTACCACCTGCGAATGGAAAGGGCATAGAATTAACATTATCGACACGCCTGGGCACGTGGATTTTACCGTAGAGGTTGAACGCTCCCTGCGTGTTCTGGATGGTGCTGTAGCTGTTTTCTGTTCCGTTGGCGGTGTTGAACCTCAGTCAGAAACAGTGTGGCGTCAGGCTGATAAATACGGTGTTCCCCGGATCGCATTTGTTAACAAAATGGACCGGATTGGGGCTGACTTCTTTAATGTAGTCAAGCAAATCAAGGATCGTCTGGGAGCTAACCCTGTGCCCATCCAGGTCCCCATCGGTGCCGAAGATCAATTCCAGGGCGTAGTTGACCTGGTAACCGGTAAGGCCATCATCTACACTGATGACCTGGGTACTCAGTCGGCTGTAACCGATGTTCCTGCTGATATGGTTGACCTGGTGGCAGAATACCGGGAAAAGCTGATTGAAGCCGTGGCCGAAACCGATGAAGAGTTGATGATGAAGTACCTGGACGGGGAAGAATTGACTGTAGAGGAAATCAAAAAGGCTCTGCGGGCTGCTTGTTGTAGCGTTAAACTGATTCCTGTTCTGTGTGGTTCTGCTTTCAAAAACAAGGGTGTACAGCCCATGCTGGATGCAGTAGTGGACTACCTGCCGTCTCCGCTGGATATCGCAGCTGTGAAAGGGATCAACCCTGATACCGGTGAAGAAGATATTCGCCGCGTAGATGACAATGAGTCCTTCTCCGCTCTGGCTTTCAAGATTATGGCTGACCCTTATGTGGGCAAGCTGGCCTTCTTCCGGGTGTATTCCGGCCATCTGCCTGCCGGTTCCTATGTTCTGAACTCCACCAAGGGCAAAAAGGAACGGATAGGCCGAATTTTGCAGATGCATGCCAACCACCGGGAGGAAATCTCTGAAGTCTGGACCGGTGATATCGCTGCTGCTGTTGGTTTAAAGGATACCACTACCGGTGACACTCTCTGTGACGAGAAAAAGCCGATAGTCCTGGAATCCATGCAATTCCCGGATCCGGTTATCTCCGTAGCGATTGAGCCCAAAACCAAGGCAGACCAGGAAAAGATGGGCACCGCTCTGCAGCGTCTGGCTGAAGAGGATCCGACCTTCCGGATGCATACTGACCCGGAAACCGGTCAGACTATTATCTCGGGTATGGGTGAATTGCATCTGGAGATCATCGTTGACCGTCTGGTGCGGGAGTTCAAGGTAGAGGCCAATGTTGGTCGTCCTCAGGTTGCTTACAAGGAAACCATTCGCAAGTCTGTTAAGGCTGAAGGTAAGTTTGTCCGGCAATCCGGTGGTCGCGGTCAATACGGTCACTGCTGGGTTGAGTTTGAGCCTCTCGAGCCGGGTAAAGGTTACGAATTCGTTAACAAGATTGTCGGTGGTGTCATTCCCAAGGAATATATCCCGGCCATTGATGCTGGTATCCGAGAAGCCATGGAAAACGGTATTTTAGCCGGCTATCCCGCTATCGACATTCGTGCTACTGTCTACGACGGTTCTTATCATGATGTGGACTCTTCAGAAATGGCCTTTAAGATTGCTGGTTCCATGGCCTTTAAGGCCGGAGCTCCCAAGGCGGATCCGGTGATCCTGGAGCCCATCATGAAGGTAGAGGTAGTCGTTCCAGAAGAATATATGGGTGATGTAATCGGTGACATAAACAGCCGTCGTGGTCGGATTGAAGGCATGGAACCCAGAGGGAATGCTCAGGTTATCCGGGGCTTTGTACCGATGGCCGAAATGTTTGGTTATGCTACCGACCTGCGGTCCAGAACACAAGGGCGCGGAACCTACGTAATGCAATTCTCGCACTACGAGGAAGTACCACGCAACATCGCCGAACAGATCATTGCCAAACGGCAAGGCTAAGGTTCCTTATAGTTGTGGTGACAGCTTGTGGGGGCCAGATGGCCCCCCTTGCTTATATTTGAGGAATACATAGTAGATAGGAGGAAAGATTAAATGGCTAAAGCTAAATTCGAACGGACAAAGCCCCACGTAAACGTTGGTACTATCGGCCACGTAGACCATGGTAAGACCACTACTACTGCTGCTATCACTGTAGTACTGGCTACCCAGGGTAAAGCTGAAGTTAAGAAATACGATGAAATCGACGCTGCTCCTGAAGAAAGGGAAAGAGGTATTACCATCAATACCGCCCACGTTGAATATGAAACTGACCAGCGTCACTATGCTCACGTGGACTGTCCTGGTCACGCTGACTATGTTAAGAACATGATCACCGGTGCTGCCCAGATGGACGGTGCTATCCTGGTTGTATCCGCTGCAGATGGTCCTATGCCTCAGACCCGGGAACACATCCTGCTGGCCCGTCAGGTAGGTGTGCCTCACATCGTAGTCTGGCTGAACAAGGCTGACATGGTAGATGATCCCGAGCTGCTGGAACTGGTTGAAATGGAAGTGCGGGAGCTGCTGAATGAATACGAGTTCCCCGGTGATGACATTCCTGTTGTTGTCGGTTCCGGCCTCAAGGCGCTGGAGTGCGGCTGCGGCTCCCGGGATTGCCAGTGGTGCGGCAAGATCTGGGAACTGATGGATGCTGTTGACAGCTACATCCCCACTCCTGAGCGGGATATCGACAAGCCCTTCCTGATGCCGGTTGAAGACGTGTTCACCATTACCGGTCGGGGTACTGTTGCTACCGGTCGGGTTGAACGTGGTACTATTAAGGTTGGAGACGAAGTAGAAATCGTCGGTCTGAGAGAAGAAACCAAGAAGACCGTTGTAACCGGTGTGGAAATGTTCCGCAAGCTGCTGGATCAGGCCCAGGCTGGTGACAACATCGGTACCCTGCTGCGGGGTGTAGATCGTAAGGAAATCGAGCGCGGTCAGGTTCTGGCCAAGCCTGGTTCCATCAAGCCTCACACCAAGTTCTTCGCTGAAGTATACGTGCTGACCAAAGAAGAAGGTGGCCGTCATACTCCTTTCTTCAACGGTTACCGGCCCCAGTTCTACTTCCGGACCA
>NZ_BDLR01000047.1:0-14261 GCF_002049395.1 Carboxydocella sp. JDF658
CCCCTATCCGGCTCGCTGGCGGGCCTGGCTGGGGGCGGGGCTGGGGGCCCTGGCCAGTTTAGCTTATGCCTTCTTCAGTCAGTCGCCCTGGCTGGTAGTCCTGGAGAAGTTCGGGCTCTCCCTGCTCATGGTAACGGTGGTCTGGTATCCCTGGTCTTCCTGGCGGCAGTTGCTGGGACAGCTGATCCATTTTTATCTGGTCTCCTTTGCCCTGGGGGGCGGGGTACTGGGCCTGCTTTTCTGGGCAGAAAGGCAGGGGACAGCCTTTACAGACCGTTTGTGGCCGATATTCAGCGCCCTGGCCTGGGCCTTACCCCTGATGGCGGTGCTGGGCTGGCTCTGGGGCCTTTGCCAGCCTTTGCTCACCTTGCGTCAGGCTGCCCGGCGGGCCTATCAGCGGCTGGTACGAGTGGCGGTGGGAGAGCAGGTGGTGGCCTGTCAGGGCTGGCTGGATAGCGGCAATCACCTGGTGGAGCCCTTAAGCGGCTGGCCGGTGCTGGTGGTGGAAAAAGAGGCAGTCAAGCAGCTTTTGCCTGAGCGCCTGGACCAGCCCGGCTGGGAAACCCGCTGGCGCTGGGTGCCTTTTCAGGGCCTGGGGCACCAGCAGGGCCTTTTGCCGGCTTTTAAACCCGACTGGGTGGAAATAGAAAGCGCAGACAGGACGGTGCGCAGTCAGCGTTTGCTGGTAGCGATTTATGAAGGGAGTCTGGGCGAGCACTATCAAGCTTTATTACCAGAGAGAATAGAGGAGGGGATTTAGCGTGAGCTGGTGGCGCAAACTGAAATGGAGATTGTATTTATGGATTTTACCCTGGTTAAAACGCCTGGGCTTGTTGCGGCCCGTCCATTATATTGGCAGCAGCGAAACTCTGCCGCCGCCTTTAGCCCCTGAAGAAGAAGCCTATTTGATTGAACGCCTGGAGGCAGGAGACCAATCCGTCAAGGAGATTTTGATTGAACGCAATTTGCGCCTGGTAGTCTATATTGCCCGCAAGTTTGAAAATACCGGTATCGGAATTGAGGATCTGGTGTCCATTGGCAATATCGGCTTGATCAAGGCGGTCAATACCTTTGTGCCGGAAAAGAAAATCAAGCTGGCTACCTATGCTTCCCGCTGCATTGAAAACGAAATCCTGATGTATCTGCGCCGCAACAATAAAACCCGGATTGAGGTTTCCTTTGATGAACCCCTGAATGTGGACTGGGATGGCAATGAATTATTGCTTTCCGATGTGCTGGGTACGGAAAATGACAGTATTTATAAGCAGCTGGAAGATGAGGTGGACCGCCATCTGTTGCAGCTGGCCCTGGAGAAGCTCAGCGGACGGGAGCGCAAAATCATGGAACTGCGTTTTGGTCTGGAAAACGGGCGGGAAATGACCCAGAAGGAAGTGGCTGATCTGCTGGGGATATCCCAGTCCTACATTTCCCGGCTGGAAAAGAAGATTATCAAGAAGATGAAACGGGAAATTTGCCGGATGGAGTGACAGAGAAATTTATCTATGAGAGATGACCTTCCTGCTCAGGCGGGAGGGTTTTTTATTGCCGGGGTAGCCATCTGACCATCCATCTGCCGTTAACTCTGACGCAGCTCCAGGGTTCATTAACTTCTTTGACAATCCGTCCATCGCTAAACTTATCAGTATAAGTAACATAAACAATGGCATGATTACCTGAAAGAACTTCAAAATTTCCCACTTGAAATTCAAGCAATTTTACATAGTTAACTCTATCCATGGACTGTTTAAATTCAGTATACGACATATCATCCGGCACCTGATAAACTTTGTACATAGCTTTCCAGTCTCTACGTTTAGCGGCTTGCAAATACTGCAGGACTACATCTCGAGGGGTTTTGCCATCAATATCAACAGTTGCCAGGGTGATAATATCTTCTTTGGCTTTTTTCAATTCATCCTGTAAAATCCGGACCTGTTCTTCGAGATAGGTTATATCTGATTTGAGCTGGTTAATTTCCCTGTCAGGTTTTGTGGACTGAGGGTTTTGCTGGCAACCGGAAATCATGGTTAATAACAGGAGAAAAAGGAATAATCTTTTCATTGTTCTATCCTCTCCTCATCCATATACTTCTATTTTATTTAAATGATGCTTTTTTCTAAAATTATTTGACTGAGGTTAGACCTTTACGGGCTATTCGGTAATATTACAGCCCTCCGTCAAAGAGGGCTGTTTTTTGGTCTTTCTACTGAAAATGACAGTTGGAACTAAACATGTTCTAAAACGTCATGCATTTTGAGAAATGTTCATTTCTAACTGACATTGATTCCTGGAATTACACTGTCAAATAGATCTGGAAACGACATTATTGCCGGGGTAGCCATCTGACCATCCATCTGCCGTTAACTCTGACGCAGCTCCAGGGTTCATTCACTTCTTTGACAATCCGTCCATCGCTAAACTTATTAGTATAAGTAACATAAACAGTGGCATTATCACCAGAAAGAACTTCAAAAGAACCCACCTGGAAATCGATGAGTTTTATACCAAGTTCAACCATTTCTTTTTTGTATTCAGTATACGACATATCATCCGGCACCTGATATACTTCGTACGCAGCTTTCCAGTCCTGGTGTTTTTTTGCTTGCAAATACTGCAGGACTACATCTCGAGGGGTTTTGCCATCAATATCAACAGTTGCCAGGGTGATAATATTTTCTTTAGCTTTTTTCAATTCATCCTGTAAAATCCGGACCTGTTCTTCGAGATAGGTTATATCTGATTTGAGCTGGTTAATTTCCCTGTCAGGTTTTGTGAACTGAGGGTTTTGCTGGCAACCGGAAATCATGGTTAATAACAGGAGAAAAAGGAATAATCTTTTCATTGTTCTATCCTCTCCTCATTCATATATAAAAAAATGAATTACACACGTCAATAGATTTTTAGTTGCCGTGTGTACGAACTTCTCTATCTGCAATTAATAAGAAACATTATAATACTGTTTTCCACTGTCAAAATATCCTTTTGCCGCATTATATAGGTCATTGAAAGTTACTGTATGATAGCCGGTATAACTGGAGTTAGGATTGGGATCAACGATTCTTACAGTTGAAATGCTTTTTACCGGCTGTCCGGTGCCATCATCGATATATTTGGTCAGAGCATCTACAACAACATAATGTTGTGAAGCATGGCCGTTATAATATGGCAAATATTTTGTTTGTACCAATACCAGTACGGGTTGCTTTGCGTTAAAGATGTTGCTATCTATTATATTCCAAAGGATATCATAAGCACCACTACTACTGTCAATTCTTTTTACTGTCCAGCTGTGGATGGAACTCAGATAGTTATTAAGAACATTTCTTATATTTACAGTGTTTGAGCCGTTATCATTTGTACCTATTTGATCTGCTAGTGTTTGCTGTTTTTGATATTCAGTACTACCTGATACACTGCTATATTTACCATTATAATCAATAATCTGTAAGGCTGAAGCAGGGCCACACCAGGTACTGTAAAGTTGTTTATGATAAGGGACATTTAAAATTTTTGAAACTGGATATGTCCATTGAGGAGTAATGCTGGTTTGGGCTTTTAAATTTTTGGCTTGCTGTTCAATATATTTAAGTACCTGTTGATACTTTTTGGCTTCTTCTTTATTTAGCTGTTCGATTTGGGCAGGTGTTAACGAATCTGCCTGATTGTTAATCATAGTTTCATCAACGATTTGTGATTCAGCAAGAACAGGCATACTAAATCCAAATGTTAAAATTGCTAATAAACAAAGGATAAATATTTTTTTCACATATTATCCCCCTTTCACTGTTTTTCAGGGCGCCCTAAGCAAATTATAGATTACCAGGAAAAAAAAAATCAACCAATACTTTCCGCCAAATTTCGCTTAGTTTCCCGATATTCTGACACTTTACTTCACTAATACAACAGACCAAAATCAGACAAACTAAGCGAGAACAAAGAACGAGAGGAGGAAGTTCATGGCTGACCATCCCAAATTGAGTGTGGATATCCTCACCCCTGATGCGGTTACCGAGAAGGCGGAGAGTATCGGGGTGAAAAAAGCCAAAAACAGCCTGCGCAGTACGGTGATGCTGGGGATTCTGGCCGGAGCCTTTATCGCTCTGGCCGGGGAATTTTATACCATGGCGGTGTTTCAGGCAGAAACAGGATATAGTATTTCCCGGTTACTGGGCGGTCTGGCCTTTTCCCTGGGCCTGATTCTGGTGGTGATCACGGGAGCGGAGCTGTTCACCGGTAATACCCTCCTGGTCATCGCCTATATGACCCGCAAAATCACCCTCAGGGACCTGTTGCGCAACTGGGTGCTGGTCTATATCGGCAATTTCATCGGTGCCTTTGGGGTAGCTCTGCTGGTATATTATTCCCAGCAATATGCGGTGAAGGACCATTTCTTTGCGGTGGAGTCCCTGAAAATCGCCTTTGGCAAGCTGAAATATGATTTTCTCACCCAGGTGATCCGGGGTACCCTGGCCAATATGCTGGTGGTTCTGGCCGTCTGGTTGACCTATGCGGGCCGCACCCTGTCCGACAAACTGCTGGCCATCATCTTTCCCATTACCGCCTTTGTCGCCTCCGGCTTTGAACACAGTATCGCCAATATGTATTTCCTGCCTTTTGCCTGGCTGGTCAAACATGTACCGGCGGTACAATCTGCCTGGCAGGCGGCCGGGGCCCCGGGGGACCTGGCCAGCTTGACCTGGGCAACGATGTTCTGGAAAAACATTTTTCCGGTCACCATTGGGAATATTATTGGCGGAGCCGTTTTTGTCGGACTGGCCTACTGGTTTGTTTATCTGTACAAGCGAGTATAGTCGAGGAGGGAGCGAGTTTGGCAATACCGATCCCACAGGAAGACATCTCCAGGCTGATCGAAAAATACCGGGGCAGTGATGGGGGGCTAATCCCCCTTTTGCAGGAAGCTCAGGATCAGGTGGGGTATTTGCCCCGGGAGGTGCTGGAACAAATAGCGGCAGGGCTGGGCCTGTCCCTGGCCAAGGTGCTGGGGGTAGCGACCTTTTACTCTCAGTTTCATCTGGAACCCCGGGGCAAAAATATCATTCGCATTTGTATGGGCACGGCCTGCCATGTGCGGGGGGCACCGGCGGTGCTGGCGGCCTTGGAGAAGGAGCTGGGCATTAAACCGGGAGAAACCACGCCGGATTTGCAATTCACCCTGGAGTCAGTGGCCTGTATTGGGGCCTGTGGCCTGGCCCCGGTTATCACTGTCAATGATGATACCCACGGTAAGATGACTCCGGAAAAAGTAACGGAAGTGCTGGCCCAATACCGGCAACAGGAGGGAATGGAGCAGTGAAGAAAACCATTTTGATCTGTGGCGGAACGGGATGCGTTTCCTCCCGTTCCCGGCCGCTGTTTGCGGCTCTGAAACGGGAACTCATCGCCCGGGGGCTGGCGGATAAGTTTCAGTTGAAATTCACGGGCTGTCACGGCTTTTGCGAACAGGGCCCCCTGGTTTTAATCGAACCCGATGATATTTTCTATTGCCAGGTCAAGCCCCAGCAGGCGCCAGACTTAGCAGCTGCCCTGCAGGCAGGGCGGGTGGCTGAAGAGTTACTTTATACCGTACCGGAAACGGGGCAGAAGGTAAAAACCCGCCATGAGGTACCTTTTTACCAGAAGCAGCAACGATTGGTATTGGCCCGCTGTGGGCTGATCGATCCGGAAAATATCGAAGATTATCTGGCCAGTGGGGGTTACCAGGCTCTGGCTAAAGCTCTTACTATGGCCCCCGAAGAAGTAATTGCCGAAATCAAAGCTTCTGGCCTCAGAGGCCGGGGTGGGGGCGGTTTTCCTACCGGAACCAAGTGGGAGATTACCCGGAATGCTCCTGGCACCAAAAAATATGTGGTTTGCAATGCTGATGAAGGAGACCCAGGGGCCTTTATGGACCGCAGCATCTGTGAAGGGGACCCTCATGCTGTTATTGAAGGCATGTTGATTGCCGGTTATGCCATTGGGGCTGACGAGGGGTACATATATATCCGGGCCGAATATCCCCTGGCTGTCAAACGTCTGGGGATTGCCCTGCAACAGGCTGAAGCTAAAGGTTATCTGGGGGAAAATATCCTGGGCAAAGGTTTCAATTTCCGCATTAAAATCAAACAGGGTGCCGGTGCCTTTGTTTGTGGGGAAGAAACAGCCCTGATTGAATCCATCCAGGGCAATCGGGGTATGCCCCGGCCCCGTCCGCCCTTTCCCGCCGTGAGCGGTCTCTGGGGCAAACCCACCAATGTCAATAATGTGGAGACATTTGCCAATGTCCCCTTGATTATCAACCAGGGAGCGGCCCGCTATGCTGCCATTGGCACAGAAAAAAGCAAGGGCACCAAAGTTTTTGCCCTCACCGGCAAGGTTAACAATACTGGTCTGGTGGAGGTGCCCATGGGCATTACCCTGCGGGAAATCATCTTCGATATTGGTGGTGGCATCCGCGGTGGCAAGAAATTCAAAGCCGTACAAATCGGAGGGCCTTCCGGCGGATGTCTGACCGAAGAACATCTGGACCTGCCTATTGATTATGATTCTTTACTGGCGGCCGGGGCGATGATGGGCTCCGGCGGTCTGGTAGTGATGGATGAAACCACCTGCATGGTGGAACTGGCCCGTTTCTTCCTTTCCTTTACCAGAATGGAGTCCTGTGGCAAATGCACACCCTGCCGGGAAGGGACCACCCGTTTGCTGGAAATCCTGCAGCGACTGGTGGAAGGCAAAGGACAGGAAGGGGATCTGGAGCGGATCGAAAGCTTAAGCCGCAACATTATCGATTCCTCCCTCTGCGGGCTAGGACAATCGGCACCCAATCCCGTCCTCAGCACTCTCCGCTATTTCCGGGAGGAATATGAACTGCATGTGCGCCGGCAGGATTGTCCGGCCGGAGTCTGTAAGCCCCTGGTGCGCATGCGGCATCGGGCCGCCAAATTACAGGCCCAGGCTTAAGGAGGTGAAGCCATGAATCAGATACGTCTGAAAATCAATGGCCAGGAATATACGGTACCGAAAGAATGGACCATACTCAAGGCAGCCCAGAACAATGGCATTTTTATCCCCACTCTCTGCTATGAAGAGGGGTTGCCTATTTTCGGCGGTTGCCGCCTTTGTGTGGTGGAAGTAAAAGGGGCCCGCAAACTGCTGGCCGCCTGCGCCACTCCGGTAGAAGAAGGGATGGAAATTCAAACCGAATCGGAGCGGGTAGTAGAGGCGCGCCGGGAAATTCTGCGTCTGCTCATTGCCAACCATGATTTGCGCTGTCTGACCTGTCCCCGCAATGGTGACTGCCGTTTGCAGGATTACTGTTATCGCTATCAGGTGGAGGATACTCCCTATAAGGACGGGGAAAAACAGGTCTTTCCTATTGATGACACCAATCCCTTTTTCATCCGCGATTATGGTCGCTGTATTAAATGCGGCAAATGCGTTGCCATCTGCGCTGAGGTCAATGGTGCCCATGTCTATGATTTCATGGGCCGGGGCATTCAGACCAAGGTTACATCTGCCTATGATGACCCATTACAGGAAACCACCTGCACTGCCTGTGGCATGTGTGTCAATGTCTGTCCGGTAGCGGCTCTGGTGGAAAAATCCTCCCTCTGGCAGGGTCGGCACTGGGAAATCCGCAAAGTTAAGACTACCTGTTCCTATTGTGGAGTCGGTTGCCAGTTATTTTTGAAAGTCAGGGATAACCGGATTGTGGGAGTAACAGGGGACAAAGCCGGGCCCAACCAGGGCCATCTCTGCGCTAAAGGCCAGTTTGGCTGGGATTATGTCCACTCACCAGACCGCCTGACGCGGCCTTTGCTGCGCAAAAACGGGGAACTGGTACCGGTAAGCTGGGAGGAAGCCCTGGACTATGCTGCCAGCCGATTGCGGGACATTTTGCAGCGGCGGGGCGGCCAGGCCATCGCCGGGCTGGCTTCAGCTAAATGTACCAATGAGGAAAATTACCTTTTCCAGAAACTGATGCGGGCAGTGCTAAAAACCAACCATATTGATCATTGCGCCCGCCTTTGACACAGCTCTACCGTTGCCGGTCTGGCAACAGCATTTGGCAGTGGCGCTATGACCAACTCCATACATGACTTACTGGAAACCCAGGTTATGCTTTTGATCGGGGCCAACACCACTGAGGCCCATCCCGTTACCGGTTACCGCATCAAGCAGGCAGTGAAGCGGGGGGCCAAATTGATTGTGGCCGACCCGCGGCGCATCGAGCTGGTCCGCTATGCTGACCTCTGGCTCAGACACCGGCCCGGTACGGATATCGCCCTGCTTAACGGCCTGGCGCATGTAATATTGCAGGAAAACCTCTGGGATCAGGCCTTTGTAGCTGAGCGCAGTGAAGGCTTTGAGGTATTCCGGCGCAAAGTGGAGGAATATCCGCTGGAACGGGTAGAGAAAATCACCGGCGTGCCGGCGGAACAAATCAGGGCTGCTGCCCGCCTTTATGGCCAGGCGGAACGGGCCTGCATCATCTATGCCATGGGCATCACCCAGCATACTTCCGGTACCCAGAATGTACTGGCTGTCGCCAACCTGGCCATCCTCACCGGCAATGTGGGCCGGCCCGGCACCGGGGTTTATCCCTTGCGGGGGCAAAACAATGTTCAGGGTGCCTGCGACATGGGAGCCCTGCCCAACTACTATCCCGGTTACCAGCTGGTGGAAGCGGAGGAAAACCGGCAGAAGTTTGAAACCATCTGGCGCACTGAGCTGCCGTCTACTCCGGGCCTGACCCTGACAGAGATGATGAATGCCGCTGCAAGGGGCGAGATTGCAGCCATGTATATCATGGGTGAGAACCCCATGCTGGCTGACCCTGATGTCAACCATGTACGCAAGGCCATGGAAAACCTGGAGTTTTTGCTGGTGCAGGATATTTTCCTGACGGAAACGGCCCGGCTGGCTCATGTGGTTTTGCCTGCCGTCACCTTCGCCGAAAAGGAAGGGACCTTTACCAATACCGAACGGCGCATCCAGCGGGTGCACCAGGCCATTAATCCTCCCGGGGAAGCCCGGCCGGACTGGCAGATTATCCTGGAGCTGGCCCGGCGGCTGGGCCATGACTGGCATTATCCCAGGGGCCCGGAGCAGATTATGGAGGAAATCGCCCTGGTCAATCCCCTCTATGGCGGTATCACCTATGCCCGCCTGGAGGAAGGCGGCATCCAGTGGCCCTGTCCTACTCCCGGCCATCCCGGCACTCCTTACTTGCATGCGGAAAAATTCGCCCGCGGCAAAGGCCGCTTCCATGCCGTTGAGCATATTCCGGCCGCAGAGGAACCCGATGCTGAGTATCCGCTTCTGCTCAATACCGGCCGCAATCTCTACCAGTTCCATACCGGTTCCATGACCCGGCGTACCCGGCTGGATCTGATCCGGCCTGAGGAGCTGATGCAGATTCATCCACAGGATGCAGACCGTTTTGGCATCAAGGATGGAGACCGGGTGGAAGTGACTTCCCGGCGCGGTAGGGTGGAAACCCGGGTGCAGGTAACCGATCTGGTGCCACCGGGCATGGTATTTCTCACTTTCCACTATCAGGAGACGCCAACCAATGTCCTGACCAATGCAGCTTTTGATCCGGTCTGCAAGATTCCGGAGTTGAAAATCAGTGCGGTGAAGATAAGGAAATTGTAAGGCTCATAAACAACAGGTTCATCTGAGTCTGATCGCCACCGGAAGCTATAATCTGGTCGGCGTATTTTTTTAATCGCACTCACAGCAAAGGCAAAGAGACCGCCGCTGGCCGAAATGGTGCCGAAAATAATGGACATAATGCCGACAAAACCTGCCCACCTATCCATCTTATTGCTAAATTTTAGCTACAGGTATATAATTTTTCTACAGAATGGAGGGAAGCTGTTATGGAAAGAACGAGAACGCCCTGGGAAAGATGTGTAGAGTTTCACGGCCATGAATGTCCTGGTCTGGCAGTGGGCTACCGGGTAGCGCAAATCGCCCTTAAAGAGCTGGGGGTAGAGCGAGCTCAGGATGAGGAGCTGGTAGCGATTGTGGAAAATGATGCCTGTGGGGTGGATGCTATTCAGGTATTAACGGGCTGTACGCTAGGTAAAGGAAATTTGCTTTACCGGGATTATGGCAAACAGGTTTATACTATAGGGAATAGGAAAAACAGGGAAGCAATCAGAATAGTGGTAAAGAGCGTCGGCTGGCGACAGGAACTGGAAAAGCTGGGGCTTGACCGGGAGGGAAGAATCCGGTTTATACTGGAGCTACAGGAAGATGATTTTTGTACTGTGCAAAAAATTCCACTGGAATTTCCGGAGCGGGCCCGAATCTATAAGTCCTGGACCTGTGCGGAGTGCGGGGAATCAGTGATGGAAGCCCGACTCAGGGTAAAAGATGGTCAGTTTGTCTGCATTCCCTGTGCCGGGGAGTATAATCGTGGCTGGTAAATTTGTATAGTACATGACAGGGAGAAGGCAAAAATTTGCCCTCCCTAATTTTTGTGCGCCCGGCATGGACGTTGTCTATAGGGTGAAAATCCCGAACGGCGAAGGTAGCAGTAGCCGTAGCTTAAGACAGGGTGTCCTCCGTGAGGTGGAATCTGAAGCAGTATTGACGTCAAACTGGTGAAGGGCCGAACACGAACCCTGGGCCTACCGGAGCGAGTAGTCCATATAATGTATAATGGCTAATGCCCGTAAAGGCTACTGGCGTATGTCTCGACAATTAAATAACGCCCTGAACAATGCCTACTGGCATAGTCAGGGCTTGAAGAGTTTAACTGAACGTTATCATCGCATTCGTCAAGCTTGGTGAACCGCCGTATACCGAACGGTACATACGGTGGTGTGAGAGGACGGGGGTTAATCACCCCTTTCTACTCGATTGATTTTTATATTACTGCTAGAATGAATTGGGGCTCATCATGTTCATTGAGGCAACACCGGCAAATATTCCGAAGAAAATCGCCAGGGCTATCATAATCAAATTGATAATGATTAATACTCCTTGAATTTTAAAGTAAGTATTAAGGTTCATAAACAACATGTTCAACTGAGTGGAATCGCCACCGGAAGCGATGATCTGGTCGGCATATTTTTTTGCACCGCGCAGTTTCAGTCCCAGTATTATCGTAATAATTCCAGGAATTGCACCTACGATAAAAGCAAAGAGACCAGCAATAGCTGAAATAACGCCGAAAATAACAGTCATTATACCTACAAAACCTACCCACCTGCTGTGTTGAGATAAAATTTCCCTGTCAACCAAAATATCACCCCATTTACATTTTTTATAATCAGATATATTCTCCCTTTGTTGACAAATTCCTCTTAAGTTCGCCAAAAATGGAAGAAAAATATAGGCCAGGACTGGTAGTACTTGCATTTCCACTGAAACTGTGTTATGATAAAAAAAACATAGCAGGAATGAGTGGTTCCGTATAAACGGAACTGAAAAGGGAAGTCAGTGCGAATCTGACGCGGTCCCGCCACTGTGAAAGGGAGCGACCTCAATTTAGCCACTGGGTTAATCCGGGAAGGCTGAGGGAGCGATGATCTTGAGCCAGGAGACCTGCTCATTCCGTTGGTGACCTGAGCCTGCGCGGACAGGCAGGGGGAGTAAAGGCTTTTTTCTGTGGGCCAATAGTCCTCTGCTTGTAAAGGCAGAGGATTTTATTTTTGCTATCCCATTATCGTCTACCCAGGCGATGTTATTATAGAGGGCGGAGTTGATCCGCCTTTTTCTTTTTTTGCTAATTAGACAGCAAAAAATTAGAAGCGCGACATTATTTTATACTTTATAATTAACTCAAGCGATCTGGAGGTGATAAAATGGATAAGCTCACGCCCGCTCAGATGTGGCAAGCCTGTGTCAAGAGCATGCTCTACGGCTGGACGAGGTTAGGTGGAGCGCCGAGACCCACAGTAGAACAATGGAAATATGCGGTGATTGTCGGCTCGCTTTTGCTTCTGGGCGGTAATGGCGGCGTGGTGTGGGGGGAACAGCAGGTGCCTTCCGGTATTGCTGCCTTGATTATCGCTACTGTACCCCTCTGGATGGCCTTAATAGCCTGGGCCACGGGGGCACGGCCACGGCCGCAGCCCCTGGAATGGCTGGGCTTGATCCTCGGTTTCACTGGGATCCTCTGGCTGATTTCGCCTTCACTGGCCAGTGTTTCGGGGGCGATTAACAGCTATTACTTAATTGTGGTGCTGGCGGCGATCTCCTGGGCCTGGGGCTCTATTTACTCCCGCAAGGCTAACTGGCCTGATTCGGCCTGGCTTGCCATTGGCATGCAAATGCTGGCCGGAGGGCTGGCCTGTCTGGGGGCAAGTATTTTGCTGGGAGAGGCGGGCCGGTTGGACCTGAATGAGGTTACGATGCAGTCCTGGCTGGCTTTTGGTTATCTGGTGCTGTTTGGTTCGCTAGTGGGTTATAGCGCCTACATCTGGTTGTTAAAAAATGCAGATCCCCTCTGGGTGTCAACCTATGCCTATGTCAATCCGGTGGTAGCAGTATTGCTGGGCTGGTTCTGGGCCGGTGAGGAGCTGAATAGCAGCAAGCTGACTGGGGCCGTATTGGTACTGGCAGCGGTTGTGCTAATCAGCATTGAGGGGAACCGAAAGAAGACTGTAAAAAGTGTGTAATTTGTGTAATTAATTTAGGGGGAGGACATGGTTCTGCCCCCCTTTTTTGTGTTATAATAATGTAAAGTTATGGAGACTATTTCATTTTGTTGAGGTGATTATTTTGAGTGATCCTTTTATTGAATATTCCGAGTCAATGGTAGCAACTGTTGCAAAATTATTTGCATTAGAAGGGTCAGCTAAAGAAGTAGCCATACTTGCACATGCGGTTTTAGAAGTTGTACAGACAAATTTTTTGACAATTGGAATGGCGGAACTTATTTTTATACTCTCTATCTGTATTTACCGTTAAACTTATACGTTCAAATAGTAGAAGAAAAAGAAAAAATCCAGGAAAGAATATATGAAAAGTTATTTTCAGTTGGAGTTCCATATAATAATCATTGTTTTGAAAAAGTTTTGATATACCCTCAGGCATCCAATGATTCAAATTGGCGTGATAAAGCAAAAGCTTGGCTGTCAGGAAAAAATATTACAAACCAAGGCAGAGTAAGATCAGATAATATCGCATCGAGAAACTGTGATGGTTTATTATTTAGATCTCAGCCAGAAATTAACTTTATTTTGTTATAATAAAGGATGGCATAATGTTAGTTGTTGAAATAGATGGAGATACAGTTCATCAAGAAACACCAGCTGAGGCACATGCAAGGACAACAATGTTATTGCACGAGGGTGTTTACTTTGAGAGGTTAAAAGCTAGCGAATGTGAAACGGAAGAAAAAGCTTTACAGAGCGCTAAGAAAATTATGAGTGTCTTGACGAAAATTAAATCTACCCGATAATGCTTCTTAATACTTCCAAACCGTACTAAAAATGGAGGCTCGGACATGACTAAATTGCAAGCCAGTTTGCTGGCACTTTTAGGCGGAGCCAGCTATGGCCTCTTGCCCGGTTTTGCCAAGCAGGCCTATGCCAGCGGTGTTGGCACTGGCCCCCTGACTATGACCCAGAATTTGATTGGAGCGATCCTGCTCTGGTTGATCGCTTTGATTGCAGCTAGAGGGCAAAGCAAACCTGACCGCAGGCAAATCCTACAATTGTTGCTAACCGGGGCCCTGCCGGGTCTAACCGGTGCTTTTTATTACTGGGCCCTGGCTATGTTGCCAGCCTCGCTGGGTATCATCCTGCTTTTTCAGTTTACCTGGATAGGGGTTGGATTGGAGTGGTTGTTAACTCGAGAAAAACCGGGCCCCAGTCGCTGGTTGGCCCTGTTTTTATTAGTACCTGGTACTGTGCTGGCGGCCGGGCTTGAGGGCGGGAGCAGCCCGCAATTCCACTGGCTGGGAGTAATGCTGGGTTTTTTATCAGCTCTAACTTATACTGGTTATCTGTCTGCCGCCGGACGGGTAGCAACCTCGGTTTCCCCCTGGGCCCGCAGCGCCTGGATTATTACAGGTGCAACCATAACTACATCGATTTTTTTTAGTTTGTTTCTGACAGGGGATGGAGGGGGAAAAGTGGGGGACCTGTTGTTGTATGGCGGGTTAATGGGCCTGTTTGGGGCTTTGCTGCCTACTGTTTGCTTTGCCTATGGAGTGCCGGTGATTGGCGGGGGACTGGCGGGAATACTGGGGGCAGTGGAGTTGCCGGTGGTGCTGCTGGTATCCCGGTTTTTTCTCGGGGAAC
>NZ_BDLR01000048.1:0-3879 GCF_002049395.1 Carboxydocella sp. JDF658
AAAACCCTTTCCTATACACCTTTTTCTGGGGTAAATTTATTTTCGTCCTTCCGCTAATCCCTTGGCCTGTCAGGATTATCTGACAACGCAATTAGCTCTACAAAAAAAGACACCTCATATCGAGGTGCCTTTTTTGTTCCAGGTTACTTAATTTCAACGGTAGCGCCAGCTTCAACCAGCTTGGCCTTGATGGATTCAGCTTCTTCCTTGGAAACTTTTTCTTTAACAGGCTTGGGAGCGCCATCCACCAGGTCCTTGGCTTCTTTCAGGCCCAGACCGGTTATTTCGCGTACAACTTTGATAACGTTAACTTTCTTGTCGCCAGCGGCGGCCAGAATTACATCGAATTCAGTTTTTTCTTCTGCAGCAGGAGCAGCGGCAGCGCCAGCTACAGGAGCAGCAGCTACAGCTACAGGAGCAGCAGCAGATACACCGAATTCTTCTTCAAAAGCCTTTACCAGCTCAGCCAGTTCCAGAACAGTTAAACCTTTAACAGCTTCCAAAATTTCATTTACCTTGGACATTATAATCTTCCTCCTTCAGCAAAATCTAAGATTTTTAAGCGATCAGGCACTTAAGCAGCGCCTTCCTCTTTCTTCTTGCGGATAGCTTCCAGGACGTAAACCAGATTGCGCAGATTGCCCTGGAGAACATTGGCAAACCCATAAAGAGGAGCTTGCAGACCACCCAGCACTTTGGCCAGCAGCACTTCCCGCGGCGGCAAGTCGGCCAGAGCCTTAACCCCGGCAACATCGATTACCTTGCCATCCACGATACCGGCCTTGATTTCCAGCTGCTTGTTGTCCTTGGCGAATTCACTCAGAATCTTCGCCGGAGCAACAGGATCTGTTAAGCCAAAAGCCAGTGCGTTGGGACCTTCCAGATAGGGTTCCAGATCAGACAGGCCAACTTCACGGCAAGCCAGGCGTGCCAGAGTATTCTTAACGACCTTGTATTCCACTCCAGCTTCCCGCAGGCGTTTCCGCAGCTCAGTAGCCTGAGCCACATTCAAACCCCGGTAGTCAACCAGCACTACCCCGACGGCCTGCTCCAGTTTTTCTTTCAGCTCCTGTACAACCGGCTGTTTCTCGGCAATTTTAGCCACAATTCCACCTCCTTGCACCTGTATCGGTACATCCCAAGCCGCGAAGTCAAACAAAAAAGGGTCTCCGTAGACAAGCCAGGAGACCCTCTGATGGACATACTTAGCCAACAGAGTTGACTTCCAAAGCCTCGGTAGGCGGATTTCTCCTTTAAGCCAGCAGGCACCGACTGTCTACAGCTTGGTTCACCTATATCAAATTGTCAACAGGTTAATTATAGCCTGGCCAGAGACTATTGTCAACAGTGCAGGAAAGATTTTTAACGAGAAAGATTTTTAACGAGTAACTTTTAACGGATTGACCTTAATGCCAGGGCCCATAGTGGAGGAAACAGCCACTCCCTTGATATATGTTCCCTTGGCAGCTGCCGGCTTAGCCTTGATCAATGCATCCAGCAGGGTATAGAAGTTGTCCAGCAGCTTCTCGGTACCAAAGGAGACCTTACCAATGGGGGCATGAATATTGGCACCTTTGTCAACCCGGTATTCCACTTTACCAGCCTTAATATCTTTAACAGCCTTGGCTACATCAAAAGTAACAGTTCCGGTTTTGGGGTTAGGCATCAGGCCTTTAGGACCTAAGATCCGACCCAATTTACCTACAGCACCCATCATATCCGGAGTAGCTACGGCTGTATCGAAATCCAGCCAACCGCCCTCAATCCTGGCAATCAGGTCTTCAGCGCCCACTACGTCAGCGCCAGCAGCTTCTGCTTCCTTGGCTTTCTCGCCTTTCGCGAAAACAACTACACGGGCAGTTTTCCCTGTGCCATGGGGCAGTACTACTGCACCCCGAACTTGCTGATCCGCATGCCGGGGATCTACACCTAGTTTAACTGCAACCTCAACGGACTCATCAAACCTGGCAGAAGCCAGTTTCTGTACCAGTTCCAGAGCTTCCTGAGGATCATACAGCTTGGTTTTGTCTACCTGTTTGGCAGCTTCCAGATATTTTTTACCATGTTTAGCCATTTTGTTTTACCTCCTTTGTGGTAGTAACGGATTATATCCTCCCACTTGTGGACCATTAAGCTTCTACTACTTCGATACCCATGCTGCGCGCTGTACCTTCAATCATCCGCATTGCCGCTTCCAGGCTGGCAGCATTCAGGTCCCGCATTTTCAGCTCTGCAATTTCCCGGACTTTGTCACGGGTTACCTTGCCGACCTTCTTCTTGTTGGGTTCACCAGAACCGCTCTCAATACCAGCTGCTTTTTTCAACAAAACAGCAGCCGGAGGAGTCTTCAACACAAAAGTGAAGGACCGGTCTTCATAAACGCTAATTTCCACCGGGATAATCAACCCGGCCTGGTTAGCGGTTTTTTCGTTAAATTCCTTGGTGAAAGCCATAATATTTACACCATGCTGACCCAAAGCCGGACCAACCGGGGGAGCAGGGGTGGCTTTACCAGCAGGACATTGCAGCTTGATTACTGCTACTACCTTTTTTGCCATTATTTCCACCTCCTTAATCTGTCTACTGTCATCATTCTACTTCAGCCACCTGTCCGAAATCCAACTCCAGAGGAGTCTCTCTTCCGAACATTGACACCAGGACTTTCAGCTTACCCTTTTCAGGGTAGATTTCTTCCACACTACCCACGAAGTTCTGGAAGGGGCCGGCTATCACGCGGACTTCATCGCCAACCTTAAAGCGCAGTTTGACCTTGGGTTCTTCCATCCCCATCTGTTTCAAGATGGCGGCTGCTTCTTCATCCCTGAGTGGAATCGGCTTGTTGCCGCTGCCAACAAATCCGGTTACACCGGTTGTATTGCGAACCACATACCAGGAGTCATCGGTCATGATCATTTCCACCAGCACATACCCCGGAAACACTTTGCGCTTACTGACCTTGCGCTTGCCATCCTTGATTTCCACTTCATCTTCCATGGGTACCAGAATGCGAAAGATCTTGTCTCCCATGTTCATGGACTCAATGCGCTTTTCCAGATTGGCTTTTACCTTATTTTCATAACCGGAGTATGTGTGAATGACATACCACTTTTTCTCCATACCCAGAAGGGACCCAGTTAGGTCCCTCACCTCCTAGCATAAATTTATCGTTCCACAATCAGCGTCAGCAACCGACCCAAACCCAGATCGATTACCCAGATCAAGACTGCCATGATAGCTACCGCCGTCAGCACAACACCGGTATAGGTCAACACCTGTTTGCGGTCAGGCCAGTTAACTTTGCGCAATTCGGCTTTGGTTCCGGAAAGAAAGTTAACCAGTTCGGACCAGGCCTTATTTTTTTCCGCCTTCTTGGCACCTTCTTTTTTGGTGGTTTCTTTATTTACCATAAGAAACTCCACATCCTTAAAACAGTATCGGTGTTAGCCCTTACCGGGTTTCCTTATGGACGGTTTGCGTGCCGCACCATTTACAGAACTTCTTCAGCTCGATTCTGTCCGGGTCATTCTTTTTGTTTTTAGTGGTTGTATAATTTCTTCTCTTGCACTGAGTGCAAGCGAGGGTAATGCCCACGCGCATTGTGCCACCTCCCTAAAAAGTGTCCTGTGCCGACAAGTGGTCCAGAATAGTCCGTTACCCTATACAATTTATCATAATTCCCATAGAGTGTCAATAGCAAAAGAGACAGGCATAAAGAAAGCGCTTCCGTTTCCGGAAGCGCTTTTCCGCCTTTTTATTCAACGATAGCGGATACAACCCCTGCGCCTACAGTCCGGCCACCTTCGCGGATAGCGAAGCGCAGACCTTCTTCAATAGCGATGGGGGTGATCAGTTCTACTTCGATCTTAACGTTGTCACCAG
>NZ_BDLR01000049.1:0-602 GCF_002049395.1 Carboxydocella sp. JDF658
GTTAACTGGGGCTTTCAACAGGACAGATGCCGGATTAAATGGCGCTGCCCTAATTACATGAAACTTGATCAATGCCCTGATCATGAAAAGTGCTCTCCCAGTAAATATGGCCGTGTAATTTATACTAAACCCAGCTGGGATCTCCGCCTCTTTACCCCCACTCCCCGCGGTTCACAAGAGTGGAAAGAAACCTATGCCCGCAGAACCAGCGTGGAACGGACCTTCAAGAGAATTCTCGTTGATTATAAAATCGAACAGGCCAGAGCTCGTAGCAAGAAACGTTGGTTTTGGCAAGCTTTACTGGCTGCTATCAACCAGCACCTGGATGCCCAGATTTCTGTAATAAAACCCAATATTCTAGCCGAAATTGGTTTATCGGATTTTCAACAAGTTGCCTAAATAGCCAAGCTCTTGACTAGCACAGGCTTAATTTCCGGTTGTTTTTAAAGTTTCTGCTAACCACCGGTCTCTTTCCTATACCCTTTTTTAGGAAAGTGAAGCTTTCCTTATGGCTACTTTTGCTATGTGAAGTTGTCAAGGTTCGATTTGGAAGTAATTATCCAGCATTACCCAATGCAATCATCGACTTTCCGAGATGCTAC
>NZ_BDLR01000050.1:0-18689 GCF_002049395.1 Carboxydocella sp. JDF658
GCCGTGTAAATCCGGTCTCCCCGGTCGGCAGCCCGCAAAAACAACATCCCTACCATCTGCCCCAGGGTTTTCATGGTCCGCCAGTGGTAGAGGCCTTTCCCTCTTTGAAATCCGCGGGCCTTACGGGCAGTTTGCATCCTCTCCAGTTCGCTACCCAGCAGACTAAAATATCTGAGGGTAAAAGCGATCAAATTGACCAGCAAATCAGGCAATCCCAGCTGTCGTAAGCCCTGTAATAGCTGAGCACGTGGAGTAGTTTCCGTCAAAATGGTCATCGCCAGAACGGCATTCAGAACGCGCAAAGCCAGAAACAGGGCCTTTTGCCCGCCTTCCACAGTTGCGGTCAACTTAAAGGCCAGGATATTTGCCGTCCAGAGAGGTTGCCCTGGAGTGATAAAGGGAAAAAGCAAAACCATAATTCCGGCGAAAGGCAAAAGCCAGACTAGCCTTTTCATCAGGATAACATGAGTAATCCGTGCCAGCAGAGCTATTCCCAGCAACACCAGGGCAGCCACCGTCAGAAGTAAAATATTTTTTAAGGTAGAAAAGATAACAACCACCGAAAAAAGCGAAAGGATTTTCAATCTGGTATCCAGCTGCCACAGGGGAGAACGCCCGGATTGATTATTCAAAAGGTCTCCGGAATAACCAGGATTGCACATAATTACTCATCCCGTTCCAGAATGATTTTATGGTCAACCAGGGCCATTTCCACAATCCGGCCTTTTATGGTTTTGCGCTGACCGAAAATATTCTCCAGATATAACTCATTACCCTGGGGGATGATTTTGTCTACCCGTTCCAGCAGCAATTCCTCTTTTTCCCCCTGGCGTAGATAGGCATTGGCCTCACACATAGCCTAGCTCCTCCTTTCCTTGCCACCAATTAAGAGTTTGCCCATTGCGTACATAAATATAAATACCAGACAAGTCCCCACAATTCCTGCCACAGCCGTAGCTATTTTTTCATTTTGAATACCGGGAAAAAGATAGTCAGGGATAGGAGAAGAGAGCAATGAGGTTCCCTTTTCCAGAAAGCCATGATCTTCAGCTACCCGTTCCAGGCCATCCGGGCTGGAGGAGGCGAAAGGCGAAAGAAAAGCCGCAATCGCCAGGGCCAGGCCCAGTCCGCTCAGAATTTTGCCTTTCATGCTTCCCACCCCGCTTTCTCCTGCTCAACCTCATAGACCAGACGATTTTTAAAGACGAAGTTTACAGCCACAGCCGTGAGCATTCCTTCACCGATACCGATCAAGGCATGCCAGAAGGCCATCGCCGGTAAAACCTTGGCCAGAGGAATGGTGCCAGAGATAGCCAGCTCCAGAGAAGCCGCCACCGCTGCTGCCATAACCGAAACCCAGCCGGCCAGGAAATTGCTTACCCCGGCAGGCAAGCGCAATTTTTTCAAGCTGTTTTCCATCAGCCAGGCAGCTCCGACGCCAATCACCGCCATGTTAAGGATATTAGCCCCCAGAGCCGTGATGCCACCATCCTGGAAAAACAGACTCTGGATGATTAAGACTGTTGCCAGAATTAAGCTGGCACTCCAGGGCCCCAGCAAGGAGGTAGCCAGAGCCGCCCCCAGCAAGTGACCCGAAGTCCCGCCGGCCACCGGGAAATTGACCATCTGACCGGCAAAAATAAAGGCTGACATGATGCCCAGCACCGGGATTTGCCGCTCCTTGAGACTAGCCTGAGCCTGCTTGATGCTATACCCTAAAGCTCCGGTACTAATGGCCGCCGCCGGCACCCAAACGCCAGGGCTTAAAAAACCATCTGGAATATGCATTTCCCTCACCCTTTCTTTTAAAATAAAAACCACGGCAAAGCCCCTCTCCTTGCTGGAGAGACAGACCTCCGTGGTCATCGTTCCGTCAATATTATGCTTGTTGAAAATAACTCTGTCCAGTGATACCTCCATGGTATCTTGCAAAATTATTATACAACAACCCGGGCAAAATGACAAGAGGTTAGTTCGAAATTTTCTGCCAGAACTCTTCTTCCGATAAAACCGGTATACCCAGTGCCCGGGCCTTTTCCAGCTTGCTGCCCGGGTTTTCCCCTGCTACCACAAAAGAGGTTTTTTTGCTGACACTGCTGCTGGCCTTGCCGCCCAGCTGTTCTACCAGGGCTTCCGCTTCCTTTCTCCCCATCCGGCTTAAGGTACCGGTAATGACCACCGTCTGGCCGGCCAGAGGCAAATTGTCCACAGTAACCGGATCCGCATCTTCTTCCATCTTCACCCCGGCTGCTTTTAACTTATTCAGCAAATTGCGGTTATGTTCATCGGCAAAAAACTGGACAATGGCTTCCGCCATTTTCGGCCCAACTTCCGGGATCTGCTGCAATTCCTCCTGTGTAGCCGCTGCCAGCTTCTCCATGGAGCCAAAATGGCGGGCCAGGGTTTTAGCCGCTTTGGCCCCCACATGGCGAATGCCCAGGGCAAAGAGCAATGGCCCCAGGCCCCGTTCCTTGCTGGCTGCAATAGCTTGCAGCAGGTTTTGGGCGGATTTTTTGCCCATGCGCTCCAGTGGCAATAAATCCTCTTCTCGCAAATTATAGAGGTCGGCAGCATCCCGGATCAGGCCCGCTTCCAGCAACTGGTTGACCACCGCCGGACCTAAGCCCTCGATATTCATGGCATCCCGGGAGACGAAGTGATTGATGGCCTCCCGGTTCTGGGCCGGGCAGAAACGATTGGGACAGCGCACAGCCACTTCCCCTTCCGGCCTTACTACTTTGCTACCACAGGCCGGACAGTGTTCGGGCATGACAAATTCCCGTTCCAGACCGCTGCGCTTTTCCTTCAACACTCTGACTACTTCAGGAATGATATCCCCGGCTTTATGAATCAGCACATGGTCCCCGATGCGTACATCCTTTTCCCGGATGATGTCCTGATTATGCAAACTGGCCCGGCTGACAGTACTGCCAGCCACAAACACCGTCCGCAAAACCGCCGTCGGTGTCAGCACCCCGGTGCGCCCCACTGTGATTTCAATATCTTCTACCACTGTTTCCGCCTGCTCGGCCGGGAACTTGTAGGCAATAGCCCAGCGGGGGCTTTTGGCGGTGAAGCCCAGACGCTGCTGCTGGCTCAGCTTATTGACCTTGATCACCAGGCCATCAATATCATAGGGCAGCTGGTGGCGTAATACCGCCCATTCCTCTGCCAGAGCGATTACCTCTTCTATATCGCGACAAAGGCGGCGCTGGGGATTGACCGGTAGGCCCAGCTGTTCCAGCCAGTCCAGAGCAGCGGCATGGGTGGAAATTTCCAGCCCTTCCGTCTGGGCCAGAGCATAAATAAAAACCGCCAGAGAGCGTTTGGCTGTCACTTTGGGATCCAGCTGGCGCAGAGAACCGGCCGCAGCATTGCGGGGATTGGCAAAAACCGGTTCACCATTGGCTTCCCGCTCAGCATTTAAGCGGGCAAACGCTTTTTTCGGCATGAAAGCCTCTCCCCGCACCTCCAGCAAGGGGGGAGCCTTGGGTAGTTCCAGGGGCAGAGTTTGAATGGTTTTGAGGTTTTCGGTAATATCCTCCCCTACTTCCCCATCCCCCCGGGTTGCTCCCTGCACAAACCGGCCCTGCTCATAGGTCAGAGCCACCGCCAGGCCGTCGATTTTGGCTTCCACCATGTATTCCGGGTCCTCTCCGCCCAGATTTTGTTTAACCCGGCGGTCAAAAGCCCGCAGCTCCTCGGCATTAAAGGCATTATCCAGGCTCAAAAGGGGAATGCGATGCCTGACCTGGCCAAAGGCTTTTAAAGGTTCTCCTCCTACCCGGCGGGTAGGCGAATCAGCCGTAATCAGCTCCGGATATTGCTCTTCCAGCTCCAGCAATTCCCGGTAGAGGGCGTCATATTCAGCGTCAGTCAATACGGGCTGGTCCAGCACATAATAGAGATAATTATGGCGGCGTATCTCCCGCCGCAATTCCTCAATGCGCCGGCGGGCGTGTTCCATATCCATACTCTCACCTCTTATCCCTTCAGCAAGGTGGCTGTCCAGGCAATTACCTGGGCCGCCGGTACAGTAATCAGCTGGGCAAACAGGGTACCGGCAATACGGCTGAATGACAGATATTTTACCATTACCGCCACTTCCTCCTCTTCCCTTACCCCGCGTAAGGCCTGGTCAGTGAGGGAAGCCACCTGGGGGTCAACGGCTGTGGCCAGGAACACGGTAGCGAAACCGTTGACAATGGCAGATAAAGTCACTGCAGTCGTGCTGAAGCGGGGATTCATGGCTCCGGCAAACATGGCCGACAGTACCCCGGTAGTTGCCAGGCCGGTAGCCAGGACATTCAGTAAAAAGACCTGGCCGGGCAAAGGCAATTTTTCCCCCTGGCGCACTTTGTTAATATGGCTTAAAGAAGGCGGCTTGATTTCCTTCAAACCCTGACGTAATTTGCCTGGATGTAAAAGCAACACTACCATTTTGGGCACTGAACCCACTTTTTCAAAAAGCAGAATCAAACGGCTGAAGATGCGGACAAAGCTGGGAACCAGTAAGGTTCCCAGCACTGTGCCTGCAAAAGCCGCCAGCAGCACCAGCCTGACTTTTACTGTCAGTCCGGCCAGGGTGGATTGATAGATGGCCAGGTGTTCCAGCTGGGTTTGTTCCAGTTTGCCCACTCCAGCAGTGATGGTATGAATGGCATCATCCACCAGACTGGCAAAGAGCGGGCCCTGGATGGTATTGGCCGTTGAGGCCAGCAAGAAAATCACATTCCAGAGGGAAAAAGCGATGGCCAGCCGTTTGGTCTTCACTCCCGCCAGACGGACGGAATAGGCTAAGGTGCTAATCAGATGCAAGAGGGCGGTAAAAATCATCACCACCCATAAGCGGCTTTCCATGGGCCTGGCCTCCTTAAAGGGTTTATTTACTCAAATGAGCCGTTAATGGCGGCACAACCTGTTTCTTGCGGGACATAACTCCAGGCAGATACATGGCCTGGTCGACAAGAGGCTGGCCAAAAGTTTCCTCCACCACCCGGCTTTCCGGGCCGGTGACCAGCAATTCGGTCCCTTCTTGCAGGATATCGGTAATCATCAGCAAGACCAAATCCAGGCCTTTCTCCTTGCGAATGGCCTCCATATCCGCCAGCAGTCCTGCTTTCAGCTGAGCCAGCTGAGAGAGGTCCATGGTTTCCACCTGGCCGATACCCAGGGTAAGGGGACCCATCTTGAATTCCTTGAAATCCTGATAAATGATTTCCTCATTGGTTCGCCCCACCAGGCTGGTACCGGCTTTATACATCTCCAAGCCAAACTGGTCTATATCTACCCCGGCAATCTCCGCCAGCCAGCGGGCGGTTTCCTCATCCCGTTTGGTGCAGGTGGGGGATTTGAACAGCACAGTATCTGAGAGGATAGCTCCCAGCATCAACCCCGCCATGGTCCGGGGGATTTCCACTCCTGATTCCCGGTACATGCCAGCGACAATGGTCGCAGTACAGCCCACCGGTTCATTGCGGAAAAAGATGGGTTGACCGGTCTGGATATCCCCCACCCGGTGGTGGTCAACGACTTCCAGGATTTCCGCCTGTTCCAGGCCATCAACAGCCTGACTCTTTTCATTATGGTCCACTAAAATCACTTTCTTGCGGGACAGGGCCAGCAAATGATAACGGGAGACTACCCCGAGGAAGCGGTTATTTTCATCCACTACCGGGTAATTGCGGTAACGGGTTTCCAGCATTACCTTTTTGGCTTCATCTGCCAGGTCATCAGCCTGAAATACAATGCAGTCACTGGCAGGCCGCATCAAGCTGCTGACCGGGGCACTCATATTGATCAAACGGGCAGCAGCAAAAGTATCATGGGGTACGGAAACCAGGGCTGCTCCCCGCTTTTCCGCCTCCGCCCTGACCCGGTCACTGACCGTATAGCCACAGGTGATAATCAGGCAGGCCGCTTCCCGGGCCAGCGCCGTCAGTTGAGCTTCTTCCCGGTTGCCCAGGATGACCACATCTCCCGGGCTTATGTAATCTGCCATGGTCTGGGCCGCCATCGCCCCGATAATCACATTCCCGGTCAGTTCGGTACTTTCCGCCGGACCGCTCAGCAGTTGACCATTGAGAGTGCGGATAATATTTCCCAGAGTAACATGCATTTTACCCAGGTTTTCCAGCCCCAGTTCCTGCATGTATTTGTGGGCAATATCCCCCAGGGTGACCAGACCAAGAAAATGGTTTTGCTCATCCACAATGGGAATGGTTTTAATGTTGTGGGTGCGGGTGAGAATGCCCACTTCCCGCAGGGGCGTGCCCGGCAGCACTGCTACCGGTGTATCCCCGTTTAACATATCCTCCACCCGGGCTTTGACATCAGTCAGCAGAGGCGGAGCTTCCACTCCGAAGTAGTCCAGCACAAACTGGGTTTCCAGATGGAGTTTACCCGCCCGTGCCGCCTGATATTCCCCGCCCCCCAGGGCGTTTTTGAGATAGGCATAGGCAATGGCAGAACAGATGGAATCAGTATCAGGGTTTTTGTGGCCGATTACATACACTGGTTTGGACATTTTTCTACAACTGCTCCTTTCTGATTGGTGCGTATTTTGCTATAAAAACCTTGATTCCCAGGTTCGGAAAAGCAATAGAAAGCTCGGTATCTTCTCCCTGGCCCTTAATGCCGACAATAGCCCCCGGTCCATATTTTTTATGCACTACCCGGTCCCCCAGCTGCCATTCCTGTTCAGCTGCTGTCGACCCTTGAGCTGATGTGGAGGCAGCTCCCGCCTCCAGGCGGTCTACCCCGCTTCTGCTGGCCCCTGTCCCCCGTTCCAGCAAATGGGCGGGAATCTCACTCAGGAAGCGGGAAGGGGGGTTAGTGCTGATACGGCCAAAGAGGTTGCGGCTCCAGCAATGGGTCAGATAGAGCTTCTCTTTGGCCCGGGTGATGCCCACATAGCAAAGGCGACGCTCTTCTTCCAGTTCCGCTTCTTCCAGGCTGAGCAGGGCCCGGGAGTGGGGAAAAATCCCCTCTTCCATTCCGGCCAGGAAGACCACGGGAAACTCCAGACCTTTAGCGGAATGGAGAGTCATCAGAGTCACCTGCTCCCCACTTTCCAAAGTATCAAGGTCACTCATGAGGGAAATCCCGGCCAGAAAACCTTCCAGGCCTTCTTCTTCCTGGCGGGCATCAAATTCCATGGTTACCGTCCGGAATTCCCGCAGGTTTTCCAGGCGGGTCTGGGCCTCCACCGTTTTTTCCGCTTCCAGTTCTGCCTGGTAGCCGGTGCGCTCCAGCACTGCATCCAGCATTTCCGTAACCGAAGCGATCTCCACCTGCCGACGCAAATCCTCCATTAGATTAATGAAGTCCCGCACTGCCTTCTGGGACCGGGCAGAAAGTCCTGGAATTTCCTCCACTACCATTAAGGCCTGGTAAAGGCTGAGATTGCGCCGGGCCGCTTCCTGGCGGATTTTGTTCACCGTAGCTTCCCCGATATTGCGTTTGGGCACATTGATAATGCGCTCCAGACTGACACTATCAGCCGGATTGACCAGTACCCGCAGGTAGGCCAGCACATCTTTGATTTCCTTGCGTTCATAGAACTTGAGGCCTCCGACCATTGTGTACGGGATGGCATTGCCGATCAGCTCATCTTCAATGGCCCGGGACTGGGCGTTAGTGCGGTATAAAACCGCAAAATCGCTGTAAGGGCGGCCATTCTTATTTAAACGCAGGATTTCTCCCACGATAAAGCGGGCTTCCTCCTTTTCATCCCCCAGCTGCACACAGACGATTGGTTCACCTGCCGGGTTTTCCGTCCAGAGGGACTTATCCTTGCGACCCACATTATTGGCTACCACCGCATTGGCCGCAGCCAGAATAGTTCTGGTGGAACGATAATTCTGCTCCAGTTTGATTACTTTCGCCTCAGGATAGTCCCGTTCAAAATCCAGAATATTGCCAATATCCGCTCCCCGAAAACGGTAAATACTCTGATCATCATCCCCCACCACACACAAATTGCGATGGGCCGAAGCCAGCAAATTGACCAGGCGGTACTGGGCATGGTTGGTATCCTGGTACTCATCCACCAGGATATAGAGGAATTTCTGCTGATAATAGGCCAGGATTTCCGGAAACTCCTCAAACAGCTGCACAGTCAGCATGATCAGGTCATCAAAATCCAGGGCCTGGTTACGAATCAGTTTTTGCTGATAGCTCTCATAGACCCGGGACGCCGTTTCCGCCAGCCAGTCACCATAAACCCGGCGCCGCATTTGGGCCGGGGTTTCCAGGCGGTTTTTGGCATCACTGATCAGGGCAGCCATCAGGCGAGGGGAGTATTTTTTCTCGTCCAGATTCAGTTCCCGCAGACATTCCTTCAGCACTGTCTGCTGGTCTGCCGTATCGTAGATAACAAAATTGGAATCATAGCCCAGATAGCTGATTTCCCGCCGCAGGATGCGCAGACAGGCGGAATGGAAAGTGGAAACCCACATGTCTCTGCTGATAACTTCCCCTACCAGCTGTTCCACTCTTTCCTTCATCTCACCGGCCGCTTTGTTGGTAAAAGTGATGGCTAAAATCTGCCAGGGCTTGACTCCCTGCCTGATCAGATAAGCGATACGATGGGTTAAGACCCGGGTTTTGCCACTGCCGGCCCCGGCCAGAATCAGCAAGGGGCCATTGATATGGGTAACAGCTTCCCGCTGCACAGGATTGAGGTTGGCCAGCAAATCAGCCATTTTGTTCTTCCTTTCTTTGCTTGTACTAAGACTGATATATATTCTACAACATCTGTTTGTTTCCTGCTATAAGTTTTCTGCTTAAAATTAGAGCTTTCTCCACCTGGCTTTACGGCCGATTTCCACAGGAGTAATTAAACCCTAACGCCGGGTACAATCTTAAACAAAAAGAAAAAGGGGCTAACCCCCTTTCGTTTTTATACCCTGAAACGATTAACCATCTGCTGCAGGTTTTGCGCCAGTCCGGAGAGATTTTGGGCCGCAGCTGCTACCTGCTGGGCAATGGCCTTGAGCTCGTGAGTACTGTGACTGACATTCTTGACCGCATTGGCGCTATCATCAGTAGCCCGGGCGATATTTTCAATAGTGAGCAGGACGTTGTCACTGCCAGCAGCCATTTCCTCCGTAGCGGCAGTATTTTCCTCAGTGATAGCAGCGATATTGTCAATTGCCTGCACCACATCCCGGCTTTGCTGCTGCACATTTTGAATGGCAGCAGCAATGGCCTGGAGCTCGTCCCCTGCCTTGCGGGCGATTTCCACGATTTCCTGTAAAGCGGAACCGGCCGCATGGGCTTTGCTAACTCCCTGTTCTACCTGAGTGGTACCCGTTGCCATCGCCGCAACCGCCTGTTCGGTGGCTTTCTGGATAGTCTGGATCAATTGCCGGATTTCCTGGGTGGAACGGCTGGACCGTTCTGCCAGTTTGCGCACTTCATCGGCTACTACCGCAAAGCCTTTGCCATGTTCCCCGGCCCGTGCAGCCTCAATAGCCGCATTAAGAGCCAGCAAGTTAGTCTGTTCAGCAATATCATCGATAACCTGGACAATTTCCCCAATCTGTTTGGAGTGCGCCCCCAGCTGCTTAATATCTTCCGCTGCTGCAAATACTACCCGGCGAATTTCTTCCATACCTTGAACGGTTTCCGCTACTACCTGGCCACCGGCTTCCGCCTTTTCCCGGTTAAGACGAGCCGCCTCCTCCACCAGTTGCATGCGCTCTCCGATTTCAGCAATTCCTGTGGCCATACGGTTAACCATTTCTGCACCTCTGGTTACGTTCACTGCTTGCTCCTGGGCCCCGGCGGCGATTTGGGCAATTGCCTGACTCAACTCCCGCATGGCTGTTTCCGCGGTCTGTACAGAACTGCTCTGCAGTCTGGCGCCTTCTTCCACCACCCGGATGGTTTCATTAATGGCATTCATGATTTCCTCAGTAGTCACCGCAGCCTGCTGAGCACTGGCAGTCAATTCCTGACTGGCGCCATTCACAGCGTTGGAAGTATTGAAGACCTCAGTAATAACCTGGCGCATATTTTCCAACATGGCGTTAAAGCCCTGGGCCAGTAACCCCAGCTCATCGGATCCTTTGCCCTGTACTGCAGCCGTCAGATCTCCTCTGGCGACCTGATCAGCCACAGCCGCCAGATGGCGCACCTGTTTGGCTACCCCATGGGCAAAGATGGTGCCCACCAGCATCGCAACCAGAATTGCGATAACAGTCGTCCAGAGAATAGCTGTATTCAGGTGTTCCAGCTCAACAAAAGCCTCTGCTGTCGGCTCCTGTACAAATATACCCCAACCCAGGCGCTGCAGGGGCTTGTAACCGGCGACTTTTTCTACCCCCTGGAAGGTATAAGTGGTAAAGCCCTCTTCCCCGGCCAGAGCCTTTTTAATGAAAGGCAATTGCTCTCCCAAATTGGTTTGTTTTCTGACCAGTTCCCGGTCCGGGTGGGCAATTACAATCCCCTTTCTGTCCACAATATAGCCATAACCGCTCTTGCCCAGTTTCATCTCGGAAACCATGTCACTGAGGCTGCCCAGATCGATGTCAGCAGCCAGTACCCCGATAGCTTTACCGTTTTTATCTTTGATGGCTTTCGCTACAGTTACAATCGGCAACCCTGTAGAAGCATCATTGTAAACGTCGGTGATTTCGATTTTATCACTCTTGATGGCTTGCTGAAACCAGGGGCGTTGCCGGGCATCATAGTCTGCCGGCAGATTTGTAGTCGGAGTGATACTGGGCAAACCAGGCTGATCCAGGTATCCGGCATAAATAAACATAAACTGGGGATTATTTTTAATCACCTGGGAAAAAATCGCTCGCTGGGCGGCAAAATCCTTGCTCTCCAAAGCCGGCAGAACAGCCAGGGTTTCCACGATTTTCTCCGAAGCCCGGATATGGTTATCGGTCTCCCGGGCCAGGGAATCCACCAGAGCGTTAATCCCCTTGCGCGTCTGGTTTTCAATACCCGCCTGGGCATTTTGCCGGGCATGTACCCCGGCCACTACCAGCGGAATGATAATCAGAGCCGCAAACATAAACAATAATTTAGCACGAAAATTCCAGAACCTGGCCTTCATCTTCTCGCCTCCGCTTATAAGCAATTAAATTTTTGATTACAAATATTCGTCAATTTTTGTCTATTTCCTGCCATCAGATTTAAGTCAGTATATTATAGACAAATCGAAAAGGGTGTCTATCATTTATACACTATTGATAGACACCCTGATAAATTCATCTCCGTTTGGCCAGCTCCCGGTAGACCCGGGCCGGTTCCATGCCCTGTTCCGCCAGCAGTACCCAGAGGTGATAAATCAGGTCAGCAGCTTCCCAGGCTACTTCCTCGGGCTGACGGTTTTTGGCAGCGATAATTACCTCGGCCGCCTCTTCTCCCACTTTTTTCAGGATCTTATCCAGCCCCTGATTGAAAAGTTTGGCGGTATAAGAGCCCTCCGGCCTGGTCTCTTGCCGCTCCTTGATTACCCGCCAGAGTTCCACCAGAATTTCACTGCCCGCCAGGCTTTCTTGCTCTTCTCTCTCCCCAAAACTGAGGCGATTGTGAAAACAGGAATATTCCCCGGTATGACAGGCTACCCCCACCTGTTCCACCTTGATAAGAAGGGCATCGGCATCACAGTCATAAGCGATTTCCCGTACCAGCTGGTAGTGGCCGGAGGTTTCCCCTTTATTCCATAACTGCTGGCGACTGCGACTCCAGAACCAGGTACGCCCTGTGGCCAGGGTCCGTTCCAGAGCCTGCCGGTTCATATAAGCCAGCATCAGCACTTCCCTGGTATGCACATCCTGAACAATAGCCGGCAGCAGGCCATCGGGGCCAAACTGCAAGTCCTGGATTCCCTTTTGTTTCATATCCTCACCTTCACCCCTTGCTGCCGCAGATATTCCTTGACTTCCCTGATAGTATAAGTGCCAAAGTGGAAAATGGAAGCAGCCAGTACAGCGTCAGCTTCACCTTTTGTCACCCCATCCAGAAGGTGTGCTAACGTCCCGGCCCCCCCGGAGGCAATCACCGGTATGCGCACTGTCCGGGCAATGGCCCGGGTCAGCTCCAGGTCATAGCCATCCTTGGTGCCATCGCGGTCCATACTGGTGAGCAAAATTTCGCCTGCCCCCAGACGCTCTACCTCCTGGGCCCAGGCCACTGCATCCAGCCCGGTGGGAGTGCGACCACCATGAATAAAAACTTCCCAGCCATCCCCATGCTGACGACGCCGGGCGTCAATGGCCACTACAATGCACTGGCTGCCAAACTGCCGCGCTCCTTCTGCTACCAGCGCCGGATTTTTGATGGCAGCCGTATTGACCGAAACCTTGTCCGCTCCGGCCAGCAGCATCTGGCGCATATCATCAACGGTGCGGATACCTCCCCCGACAGTAAAGGGAATAAACACCTCTTCCGCCGTTCGCCGCACTACCTCCAGCATGGTTTGCCGCCCCTCATGGGAGGCAGATATGTCCAGAAAAACCAGTTCATCGGCCCCGGCCTGGTCATAAAAGCGGGCCAGTTCCACCGGGTCACCGGCATCCCGCAAATTGATAAAATTGGTGCCCTTGACCACCCGTCCCCCATCCACATCCAGGCAGGGAATAATGCGTTTGGCTAACATCAGCCACAAACCTCCAATGCTTCACTGAGGTTGACCGTTCCCGCATAAAGGGCTTTACCCACGATAACCGCTTCAACCCCCAGACTTTCCAGTTCCTTCAGAGCCTGCAGGTCTGCCAGAGTGGCCACCCCACCGGAAGCGATCACCCTCAGTCCACTTTCCCGGGCCAGGGCAGCAATGCTGTCCAGATTAGGACCTTTCAGAGTGCCGTCCCGCCGCACATCGGTAAAGACCACCCGTTTGACCCCGATCTCCACCATCTCCCGGGCCAGCTGACCGACCGTTTTTTCCACCGTTGCTTCCCAGCCTTCAATGGCGACCAGGCCATCTTTGGCATCTATCCCCACCACAATGGCCTCCTCCCCAAAGCGCTGGATGGCTTCCCGCACCAGGGCAGGCTGGTTAATGGCCACCGTACCCAGGATCACCCGATTCACTCCCAGGTTCAGCAGCTCCTCGATGGTCTCCAGGCTGCGAATACCACCACCCAGCTGAACAGGGATTTTCACTTCCCTGACAATGGCTTCAATACAGGTCCGGTTATAGGGTTTGCCGGTAAAAGCTCCATCCAGATCGACCAGATGCAGCATTCTAGCCCCCAGCTCCTGCCAGCCCAGAGCAACTGCCACGGGATCGTGGGAATAGATGGTCTCATTTTCCACCTTTCCCTCCACTAGCCTGACACACTTGCCTTCCCGCAAATCAATGGCCGGAATAATCAGCACCGTAAATCAACTCCCCGAAATTTTTTAGTATCCGCAATCCATCCCGGCTGCTCTTTTCCGGATGGAATTGTACCCCCCATAATCCGGGAGCTGCCACCGCCGCCGCAAAAGGACGACCATACTCAGACCAGGCAGCTACCGTTTCTGCCTGTGCTGCTTCCACATAATAGGAATGGACAAAATAACAATAGGTCCCTGTCGCCAGCCCCTGAAACAGCAGTTGCCCCCAGGGGTTAGCGGTAAACTCCAGCTGATTCCAGCCCATATGGGGCACCTTCAGTTCTCCCCGAAAACGCACCACCCGTCCGGGCAACAAACCTAGTCCCGGCTGTTCGGGGCTTTCTTCACTGCTTTCAAACAGAAGCTGCATACCCAGGCAGATCCCTAAAAGCGGCTTGCCCATGGCAACCAGTTCCTTTAAGGGCTCCACCCAGCCACCCCCGCTGAGCCGTTCCATGCCATAGCCAAAGTGGCCAACCCCGGGTAAAATCAGGGCCCTGACGGCCACCATCTCTCCCGGTTCAGCCAGAATTTTCGTTTCCAATCCGGCAGCCTGACAAGCCCGCACCACACTGCGCAAATTGCCGGCACCGTAATCGATTATACCGACGGTCATTTTCCTACCCCCATCATAATACACCCTTGCTGGACAAAACCCCCGGAATGCGGGGATTTACCATAGTCGCCTGACCCAGAGCCCTCCCCAGAGCCTTGAAACAGGCCTCGGCCAGGTGGTGGCAATTGTGCCCCGCCAGACCGCGCACATGCAGGTTCAAGCCCCCGTGGTTAACCAGGGCCCGGCAGAATTCCTCCACCAGTTCCAGGTCAAAATTGCCTACCTGGGCCCGGGGAAAGGTCAGGTCGAAATTGAGGTAAGGCCGGCCACTCAAGTCCACTACTACCTGGACCAGGGCATCATCCAGCGGCACTGTCGCCTCCCCAAAGCGGTTAATTCCCGCTTTATCCCCCAGTGCGCGTACCAGGGCCTGTCCCAGGGTGATGCCCACATCTTCCACAGTATGATGGGCATCAATCTGCAAGTCCCCACTGGCTTCCACTGTCAGCCCGAAGAGCCCATGCTGTCCGATCTGGGTCAGAAGATGATCGAAAAACCCGATCCCGGTCTCGATCCGGGGCGGACGTATCTGGTCCAGTTCCAGTACCACCTTCACCCTGGTTTCCCTGGTTGTCCTCTCCACCGCTATGGTTCGGTTCATTTTGCCAGCACCTCTTTTACATTCGCCATCAGCAGGCGGTTTTCCTCCATTGTACCCACAGTAATTCGCAGACAATTAGTCAAACGGGGATGGCCCAGAAAACGCACCAGTATCCCCCGTTCAGCCAAAGCAGCAGCTACTGCTTGCGCTGGCCGGTCAAATTCCACCAGCAGGAAATTGGCGGCACTGGGCCAAACTTTTTTCACCCCCGCTATCTCTGCCAGCTCCCGGCTCAGTTCCTCTTTATCCTTTAAGATAGTCTCTATTTGCTGGACAAACAGCTCCCGGTGGCGTAATGCCGTCAATGCTGCCAGCTGGCTAAAGGCATTGAGATTATAGGGCTGGCGCACTTTATGCAGTTCCCTGATTAGCTCCCGGTTACCCAGGGCATAGCCCACCCTCAGTCCCGCCAGGCCAAAGGCTTTGGAAAAGGTACGGAGAATCAGGAGCTGGGGGTAACGGGGCAGCAAATCCACTACCGTTTGCCCGCAGAATTCGTAGTAGGCCTCATCCACTACCACCAGGGCCTCGGTCCTTTCCAGCACCTGAATGATCTCATCTCTTTCCACCAGGTTGCCGGTAGGGTTATTAGGGGTACAGATAAAGACTGCCCCGGTAGCTGGCTGCTGTGCCTGTTCCAGTAAAGGCGCCAGTTCCAGGTTGAATTCCTCATCCAGCGGCACTTCAACCGGGGTACCACCAGTAGCCAGAGTATTGATGGCATACATGGCAAAACTGGGTCCACCATAAACCGCCTGGCGCCCGGGTCCAACATAAGCCTGGCAGACCAGATGCAGGATTTCATCCGAGCCATTGCCCAGCAGAATCTGGTCAGCTTCTACCCCACAGTAGGCCGCCAGCTCAACCCGCAGCTGACTGGCAGTAGCGTCAGGATAGCGCTGAAACAGACCGGTCGACAAAGTCGCCAGCATTTCGGCCAGCACCGGTGCCGGAAACGGATGGGGGTTTTCATTGGCATCCAGTTTCACCCGCCAGGGTAATTCGTGGGGATCATAAGGTTTAAGGGCCTGTAGCCAGGCGCGCGCCTCAATCACTGCTCTCCCTCCTCTGTCAGGTCTTCCAGGCGTACCGCTACTGCCCTGGCATGGGCGGTCAATCCTTCTGTATTAGCCAGTTTGACAATGGCCTCTCCTTCTGCTTTCAAACCCCGGGCGGTATAGGAAAGGAGGCTGGTTTTCTTCATAAATGTCTCCACATTAAGGGCGGAATAGAAACGGGCGGTACCACCAGTCGGCAGCACATGGTTGGGCCCGGCCAGATAGTCCCCTACCGGTTCCGGTGTATAGGGTCCGAGAAAAATGGCACCGGCATGCTGAATAAGGCCCAGCCATTGCCAGGGGTCCTGCACTTGCAATTCCAGGTGTTCAGGAGCATAGCGGTTAGCCAGTGCTACCGCTTCCTCCAGATCAGCAGTGATAATTGCCCCACCGTAAGACACCAGACTTTTAGCCGCTATTTCCCGTCTCTCCAGGGCCTGCAGCTGTTTTTCCACTTCCCCAGCTACCGCTTCTGCCAGCTCCCGGCTGGGGGTGAGCAACACTGAGGAAGCCAGCACATCATGTTCAGCCTGGGATAGAAGGTCAGCTGCCAGATAACGAGGATTGGCAGTCTCATCAGCGATAATCAGGATTTCACTGGGCCCGGCCAGCATGTCGATATTGACCCGGCCATAGACTTCCTTCTTGGCCAGGGTAACATAGATATTGCCCGGACCGGTAATCAGGTCCACCTTCCGGATGGTTTCGGTGCCAAAGGCCAGGGCAGCGATAGCCTGCGCTCCCCCGATTTTATAGATTTCCGTCACTCCTGCCTCCCGGGCCGCCACCAGGGTATAGGGACTCAAACGTCCATCCCGCCTGGGTGGAGCCACCATAACAATCTCCTTTACCCCTGCTACCCGGGCAGGAATGGCATTCATTAGCACTGAGGAGGGATAATCGGCAGTCCCCCCCGGGACATAAATTCCTACCCGCTCCAGGGGCCTTACCAGCTGGCCCAGCACATTCCCCTTTTGGTCTGGTTCTGCCCAGGATTTGGGCAGCTGTTTCTGGTGAAAGGCACTAATATTATCCCGGGCCAGGCGCAGGGCCGCCAGAAACTCCTCATCCACCCGGGTATAAGCCTCAGCTACCTCTGCCTCGGATACGCGCATGGTGGCTGCTGTTAGCTCTACCCCGTCAAAGCGGGCCGTGTAGGCCAGTACCGCCTCATCTCCGCGACATTTGACTTCCGCCAGTATCTCCCTGACTGCCTGTTCATAACAGGCCAGATCGCCATATTCCTTCATTAACAGCCGTTCTGCCTCTACCGAACCGGCTTGCAAAATCCTGAACACCATCTTCGTCCCTCCTCAACAATCACTGTGCCGCTGGCTGGTATGGAATTTCAGCTTTTCCAGTAACGGCCCGATCCGCCTATCCTTGATGCGCAGATTGACCCGGTTGGCAATCAGGCGAGCGGTAACCGGAAAAATCTCCTCCACTTCCGCCAGATTGTTTTCCCGCAAAGTACGACCGGTAGAAACCAGATCCACAATCAAGTCCGCCAGCCCCACCAGGGGAGCCAGCTCGATATTGCCATGCAGCTTGATAATTTCCATCTGCAAACCTTTGCTCTGGAAAAACTGTTCCGCCACCCGGGGAAACTTGGTGGCTACCCGGGCTGCCGCCCATTGCGACCAATCGGTTATGGGAGTGAGCGCCTTAGGAGCCGCTACCACAAAACGGCAAAAACCGAATTTCAAATCCAGCAACTCATAAACATCCTTGCCCTGTTCGGCAATGGTATCTTTCCCCACTATCCCCAGATCCGCTGCTCCGTATTCCACAAAGGTAGGAATATCCGTGGGCCGGCAAATGAGGTAATTAACTTCCTGTTCCGCATCAGTAAAAAAGAGCTTGCGGCTGTCCCCCAGCAACTGGTCTGTATTTAAGCCACAGCGGCCCAGCAACTCCACCGCCTCCGCAAACAAAGCCCCCTTGGGCAGGGCAATGGTTAAGAAATCGTTATTTTTACTGAACATAGCCCTTCTCCTCTTTAGTTAGTTAAAGTGATGATTTACTAATATACTATCATGGTAATGGAGAAAAAGTCAATAAAAAAATAAGCGCCGGATTTGCATCAGGCGCTAGAGCCATAAGCCCGGTCCAGCCCAAATGGTAACCGCCAGATTCCCGTCCCGGCGGGGCAACCAGACAGTAAAAGTGGTTCCCTCCGCTTCGGTGCTGACCAGGTTGATTTTTCCGCGATTCTTCTGAACCAGAGTGGCTACTATATCCAGTCCCAGACCATTGCCTTCAGCCCCTTTGGTAGTGAAACCCCGCTCAAAGATTAGTCTTTGCAGTTTGACGGGGATAGGGGGCCCCCAGTTATGTACCGCCAGGCGAAAGCCTTCTTCCAGTTCCTCGATGCTTACAGTAACTATCCGGTCCCGGGGCAACAAATCCTTGACAGCATAAATGGCATTATCCAGCAGATTGCCCAGGATGCGGGCCAGATCCAGACCGCTGATTTCCGCCTGACCCAGATTGGAGCGGATATTGAACTGTAAACGTATCCCTTTTTCCTCGGCCAGGGCCTTCTTCTTCCATAAAAGAGCTTCCACTTCCGGTTGACTGACCAGCCGGTTTTTGTTGGCCCCGATTAGCTGGGCAGTGATTTCCGCCAGGTATTCGTATGCATCCTGAGGCTTGCCCAGTTGAATCAAGCCCCCGATGACCTGGAGGTGATTGAGGAAATCGTGACGATAAGCACTTAAAGTAGCATTAAACTCTTTGGCCTCTTCCAGTTGCAGAGCCTGCAGCCTAGCTTCTTCTTCCACATCAGCCATACGAATGATTTCCCTGACCATGAATACCCCCAAAATAGCGCAAAAGACCCCCAGGAGTCCGATGGTGATGAGCAAGCTATCACTTCTCAGCACCGAACTCCAGCGAGTCTCGTATCGCCAAAATAGCTGTAAAGTTACCAGCAATAAGAAAAGCCAACCTTGCAAGAGGATATTAGCGATTAAAAAAGCCACTTTGCGGCTGATTTGTCTGGAAGGCATTTCTCCCCATCCTTTTATCCACGAATCCTGCGCTGGTACAGGTCGAACCAGACTATCCG
>NZ_BDLR01000050.1:18699-18799 GCF_002049395.1 Carboxydocella sp. JDF658
GAACAAATTCGCCCTTCGGGCGACTTAAACGAGTAAGCCGCAATGCCTACTCTTTTTCTCCTTTATAAACCATGCCTCCAGGACAATAAGGACATTCCAA
>NZ_BDLR01000050.1:18809-46522 GCF_002049395.1 Carboxydocella sp. JDF658
GCCACTTTGCGGCTGATTTGTCTGGAAGGCATTTCTCCCCATCCTTTTATCCACGAATCCTGCGCTGGTACAGGTCGAACCAGACTATCCGTCGGCGTCCGGTCCACCAGGCAGCCAGATAAACAGGAATCATTTGTAACTGACCAACTAAAATCATTAAACGCCAATCATTTAAAGCTTTTTGTAAAAAATTTTGTTGATTTAAGATTTTTACAACCAGTATTCCGGTAAAAATGTCAATAACTATCATGGTTAGATAGCTTAATATTGCCACAACCAGGCTAAACCAGACACGCCTCCAAACAATGCTGCCCCCTAAAGCCATCAAGGCCAAAGAAACAGGAATATGCAAACCATAAGGAAGGCCCGCGCGTTTAATCAGGGCAGCAACAACACCATCTGCCAGGGCCAGCACCAGGCCCAAGCCCAGTACCTGCAGCAATGTTCCCCGCTTGCCCAGCAAGGTAGTAAACAATAACAAATAGGCTGCTATGGCCGGCCACCAGGATAGTAACAAAACCTGTAACTGCATTTTCTCCCTCTTCTTGTTTATTTTTAAAATAGCGACAGCCCAAGAAACTCGCCCTATTTCCTCAATTTTTTCGGCACTTCGGGTTCATAGACAAACAGACTACTGGTTATATCCACATTAGCCTGTGCCAGCAACAACAGCACATTAACCAACCCGCTCAAGATCCGCTTCGACATGGGTCCATCGCCTCCTCGGAACAGGGGCCGGGCTGTCGCTATTTATACTCTCTAAATGGATTTTCGACAAAATATAGCAAAAATCCTGCTGGTATCTAAAAATATTTGCCCAGCCAGTGGTAAACAGGCGGCACTACCGTCAACCCCTGCCAGAACATACCTAAGGCCATCCCGGCAGTCAACCAGGCCGGTACTGCCAGCAGCCAGAATAACAGAATTGTGCTGACCCAGAAGATCAGGGTAACTAAAGCCCGCCGCCGCAGTTTCTCCGCCTGTTGCCGGCTGCCCAGCGGCTTGCTGGGGGCCGGCGCCGGTGCATAGCGCCAGATGGCAAGGGCAGCCAGCATGATCAGCACAGGCACTGCTGGCTCCAGTCTCTCTGCGGCCGTCCGGGTTAGCCAGGCCAGCAGAGCCATTACGGTAGTTCCTACCATAACGCAGCGCCAGGGGGCAGTGGCATGGCCACCTCCGGCCCACATGCGCAGGGTAACTGCTGGCAGAGTTACAGCCAGGGTTTCCCACCCGGTGTCCAGCAGCCAGGCCAGCAGGGCCAGGCCCAGAATATTACCGAGGGTAGTGGTAAGGATGGTCAAGGAGTAAAGGAGCACTTCCTCGTCCTCTGCCGATAGGCCCTGACTGGTGGCCAACCAGGCTGCCATTTTCTTGAGCATAGTTTATCCCTCCACTATCACTATCTCCCCTGCTGCCCGGCGCCTTCTGGCCTCAGCCAGCACTTCTGTCCAGTTCTTTTCCCTCCGCTGTAACCGTACCTCGGTATCCATCCCCTGTCTATTTACTCCCTGCCGTTCCAGAGCCAGGAGCAGCCGTTCATAGCCTATGGCAAAGCCAGTAGCAGGTAACGGCTGCCCGAAGCGGGCCAGCAGCCCATCATAACGGCCGCCTCCGCAAAGGGAGAAGCCCAGGCCGGGGGCAAAGCCTTCAAAAATTACACCGGTATAATAATCCAGCCCTCTGAGCAGGCTGAAGTCCAGGACAATCCGTTCCGCCAGGCCATAAGCCTCCAGGTAGTCCATGGTTTCCCCCAGCTCGGCCAGAGCCTGAGCCGCTTCCGGTCCCCTGGTCAGCTGCTCTGCCCGCACCAGCATCTCCCGGCCTCCCCGCAGGGTCAGCAGTTCCGCTCCCCGACCCAGCAGCTGTTCCGCCCGCACCAGGTCTTTTCTGGACACAGCGGCTTTCACTTCCCTCTCCTGTTCAGGAGTCAGGCCCTGTTCAGCCATCAGACCCTGCAGTAGTCCCATGTGTCCCAGATGCAGTTGAAATTCCTTTAAGCCGGCGGCCAGCAGGCTTTCAGCAGCCAGGGCCACTACTTCCCCATCAGCCCAGCCTCCCGGCAAGCCGATCAGCTCCACCCCGGCCTGGCCGTACTCCCGCCAGCGCCCTACCTGCGGTTCTACCTGGGTAAAAACCTGGCCACTGTAAAAAAGGCGCAGGGGCAAGGGCCACTGGGCCAGGCGACTGGCCGTCAGCCGGGCAATTGGAGTGGTCCAGTCCGACCGCAGGGCCAGAATATCGCCATTGCGGTCAATTAACTTGATGACTTCCCTGCCCTCATCATTTAGGCCCAGGCTGATGCTATCCCAGTATTCCAGGGTGGGAGTGGCCACCTCCCGATAACCCCAGAGGGCAAAAGTCCGGGTCATAACCTCCTCCAGCTGCCTGCGGCTGGCTCTTTCCCCCGGCAACCAGTCTCGCACTCCTGCCGGTATGCGCCAGAATTTTTCTTTCTCCATCTCTATTCCCCTTTCTCCTCGGCCAGACGGCGCAAAATCAGCTTATAACCATCAGCACCGTAATAGAGGGCCCGTTTGACCCGGCTGATAGTGGCACTGCTGGCCCCGGTCTGTTCCGCAATTTCCCCGTAAGTGGCATTGGCTTCCAGCAATCTGGCCACCTCCAGGCGCTGGGCCAGGGCCTGGATTTCCGCCACCGTACAGATATCCTCAAAAAACCGATAGCACTCCTCCCGGTTTTGCAATAACAAAATGGCGTCAAACAGCCGGTCAACCAGTGGATGTTCCAGTTTGGACCGATAGTTCATGGTCCCCCTCCTTCACTGCCTGTTCACCTGCCATTATACGCCATTCTCATCGCTTCTGCAATATATTAGTGTTTTAATTAGTTAAAGACAAGGGGGATTAACCCCGGGGTGCATAGAGGATAATACCAGCTCCTAGCAATGCTATGGCCGCACCCAGCCCATCCCAGAAATCGGGCTGTCTGCCATCAATCCCCCAGCCCCAGAGCAGCGAAAGGGCGATAAATACACCACCGTAAGCGGCGTAAACCCGCCCGAAGGAAGGAAACTCCTGCAGGGTGGGGAGAATACCGTAGAGAATGAGGATAGTCGCCCCGGCGATTCCATAGAACCAGCCCTTTTGCTCCCGCAAGGCCAGCCAGACCAGATAGCCACCCCCGATTTCCGCCAGACCGGCCAGAATAAACAGCATTGCTGCTTTAAACATCCCTTCACCTCTCTCTTGCTTGCTATCAAAATTATAAAGCCCTGACCGATGTTTGTACAGGTCAGGGCTACTTCTTTTACTTAACTTTTTTGATAGCCTGATTGGCCAGGTCAATAGCCTGTCCCAGGACTGTTAGCGCCTGGTCAGGGTTGTGGAAACCGCGGGAGTTTTCCGCTGCCACCCAGTCCCAGCGCCACTGAGCCTGCACGATCAAGCGCCGGGCGGCTTCCAGGTCAGCTGCCGGGCGTCCGGCTTTTTCAGCCGCGGCTACAGCCTGGTGAGCCTCCACCAGGGTTTGAGCTGCCCGCTGTTGCAACGCCCAGGTCCGGTCCTGAATCCGGTAAATCATTTCCTTGAACCATTCCGGTTTCTGAGCCCGGTGGCAAACGGCACAGGAGCGCTCCACATCTTTCAGGGGACTGGTCCACCAGTGAGAAGAATATTTGACTTTATTCTTATCCCGTAAATAGGGCATGTGGCAATCCACGCAGGTCACTCCCGCTTTACCGTGGATACCTGTCATATGAGTTTCGAATTCGGGATGCTGGACTTTTCGCAATTTGGCTTTGGAATCCGGGTGCTCCCAGTCGAAGAAAGGGCCCCCCTCATACTGGTCATAATATTTCTCGATTTGCTCCGGTTCCAGCCCGTTTTTCCAGGGAAATACCACTTTCTTGTTATCCTTGCGGAAATAATACTCCACATGGCACTGGCCACAGACATAATTGCGCATGGCCTGGCGGTTGGCTTTGGTAACATCAATCCCCCGTTCCTTCATAGCCTCCACAAATGGTGGCCGGGTAATGCGCAGGTTCATAGTTTCCGGGTCGTGGCAGTCAGCACAGCTGATGGGGACATTGATCTTCTTCCCTACTTCCTCAAAATCACTGGTAAAAAACTTATCCCCCATGTCGCGGATTAACTTGGGTACTTGCGCCGATTTGCAGGTCCAGCAAGAGGCACTGGGTTTTTTCCGTTTGGTGGCACGAATATCTTCCAGTGAATATACGTGTCCCCGTTCCTCGTTATAGTCGATACTGAAACCATAGCCTTTGAACAATTCCTTGATTTCCGGCTCTGTAGTAAATTTTGAGTATTTAACTGATCCGCCATATTTGGTGCGCTCCGCCAGTTTATTTTTTTGATAGGTCTCATATTCCAGGGGATAGACCTTGCCCCATTCGGAGGGATCATAGGTTTCTTCCTTGATAGCACCTTTCTTGATTTCCGGTCCCTTTGGCCCCTCCGGCCCGGCACAACCGGCAGCCCAGAGGACCAGGCCAGCTAAAACCAGCAAGATTATTCCTTTAGTGCGCATTGAAAAATTCATCCTTCTTTCACCCTTTCCAGCATTTGTCCATGCGGGGTTCCCCGGTGACAATTCCAGCATTTCTGTTCCGTATTGATTTTCTGCAATGTCCCTTTATGACAGCGAATACAATTGGCCTGAATCACTTCCTGGCTCTGAGGAGTAGCCCGCAGCACCGCCGGAAACTGTCCCGTAGTATTGCGATAAATATGCCCCAGGCCAGCCTTGCTTTTAAACCACCATTTCCGGGGCCACTCATGGGGAGCATGACAGTCATTACACCCTACTCCTTGATGGACCGAACTTGCCCAGGTGCGATATTCCCCCTGCATCAGATGACAATTGGAACAAAAGCGGGGCCTGTCCCCATAGGCAAAATTAATAGTCAATAAGAGCCCGATGATTACAACCGCCAGCAGTGTAAAAAAGGCAATGCGATAGCGATTTTCCACAGCCTTTCACCTCCTGGCATTAGTATGAGCAAAAAAAGAAGCCTCATGCACAGGCATGAAGCTAATTGCTGCCCAGAATTTTTTCTGTTTCCTGCCAGACAGTGGCCCAGACCAGAGAATTGTGGTGACTTTCCCAGTGATAATATTTCTCCGGAGTGCGCAGGAGGTAACGCTTGCGGGCCGGAATACCCTGCGCCAGAGCATTGGTATTGCCCACCACCCAGTCTCCGGCTTTTTTCAAAGCTGCTACCTCCTCGTCAGCTATTACCAGTTTTTCCGTCCAGGAATTGTACTCAGTTGCCAGCGGAATATATGGTACTCCCAGCGGCTTGCCCGTCAATGGCTGACAAATGCGCTTCAGGGGCTCTCTTTCCTGGACAACAAACAATTCACTATCCGGGGCCAGGTCATTGTAAAAACCGCTCAGCAGTGACCAGCCCCAGTGCGGGGTTCCCAGTGTGAAAAGCCCCAGCACCGGTCGCCCCCGGAACAGACTGTGCTCCACTACATAACGGGCCACCAGCCCTCCTTTACTATGGCCTAATAGCAGATAACAATAGCTTTTGCCATAGGGATGTCGCTTTTTTTCTTCAACTGGTAAGGCTGCGGCCAGACTGGCCGCCACCCTGCTGACATGTTCTGTTGAAGGATACTGATAGGCAAGTACCTGCTCCAGATTATAGCCCATTTCCCGCCAGTAACCCAGGAAACTGTCAGGAGCGATATGCTCCCTGTCTTTATACATTCCCCAGATAGTGCGGTCAGAAAATAAACCATGCAATAATACCAGAATCGGCCAGTCCGGTACCTGGGGCCTGGGATCCTCCTTGTCCGGCAAGCCATCTCCATCTGTATCCGGGAATAAAGGATTGGACTGAATATTATACCCTGGAACTGCCATCTGTGCTGTCAACCCGAAAGGTTTGGCCTGGCTGATACCCATTTCCTCTCCATCAGTTAAGCCATCCCCATCCGTATCTGCTCGCTCCGGATCGGTAAAAATAACCTGGCCGTATTGGGTCAACAGGCCCTGCCTTTCTTCCCCATCAGGCAAACCATCTCCATCCCTGTCCTCTGCCGGAGCGGGGGGATACAAAGCCAGCAGTTCCTCCCCATGCCAGTCATCCTGATACTGACCACCACTGGCTTCCGCCAGGTCCCGCAGCACTCCATGCACCCCAACGCCCAGGCCCAGGGTGTGAATCCTGATCCCACTGCTACCTGACTTCTCGCCCAGTTCCCATAATACCTCCGGTCGGGTATTGTGTCCCTCTGTAAAAAGGACAATGGATTTTTCCGCTTGCGGGCGGCCTTCCCTGAGCATGTAATCTATCCCCGCTGCCACTGCCCCCTGCAGATCAGTATCCCCATCACTGCCGATCCCGGTCAGGGCAGTCCGGATCCTGGCCTTATCCACGGTCAGTGGTACTAATAATTCAGTTTTTTCGGTAAAGGCCATTATTGCCACTCGATCAGCAGCCCCCAATCTCTGCACCAGGTCAGCAGCCAGTTCCAGCCGGTAGCCTTCTTTATCCACTGTACCCATGGAGCCGGAAGCATCCACCAGTAACAGCACATCCCTCTCTTTCAGTTCCTCCCGGGAAACCGCCTGTCCCAGACGCCGCCTATCTACCAGATACCAGGTGCCTGCCAGCTCCACAGCTTCCACCCGGATTCGCCCATCTTCCAGTATCCGGGGTGAAAAATACTCCATCTGCCCCCGTTCTGGCCGGTAATGGGCTACCAGCAAATTGGCCGCCCCTCCAGCTGCTGCCAGTGCCAGATCTGCCTGCAAGGTGATGCTTCCCTGTCGCCTGGGGGCAGCAATAACCTCCAGGGCCGATCCTAACAGAGCAGGATTGTTTTGCAGGGCCAAACTCTCTTTGGTCCCTTTCTCCCTGACCGCCAGCGCGTAAATCGCGGGCGCCGGCAGCAAGGCTGAAATAGCCGGTTGCAGAGGCTTGTCCGCCCTGTAATAAGTCTGCGGGTAGAGTTCCTCCCCATCACTGCGTCCATTGCCATTACTATCCCGCCGCCGCGGATCAGTCTGCAGCAGAATTTCCTCCTGGTCACTGAGGCCATCGTCATCACTATCTGGTCGCAGCGGATCTAGCCCCAGTTGCCCCTCTTCTCCATCCCTTACCCCATCAAAATCACTGTCCACAAGCTGAGCATTGGTGTTCAGCCGGACCTCCAGCCCGTCATTAAGGCCATCGCCATCCTGATCAGGAGGTGTATGGGCCGGCCAAAGGCGATCCAGCAACACCGCCACTTCGGCCCGACTGGCCGCCCGCTCCGGCTGAAAACTGCCGTCCGGATAGCCCTGGATTATGCCTGCTGTCACCAGACGCTTGATTTCCTCCTCTGCCCAGTGCCCCCGGACATCCTGTGGCAGCTTCTTACCGTCACCGCTCCCCTTTGCTGGCAGGCCCGGCAGCCGGGCCAACAAGACGGCCAGTTCGGCTCTGGTTACCTGTCTGTCAGGCTTGAAGCTGCCGTCGGGATAGCCTTTTAACAGCCCCTGAGCCTGCGCCTGTGCCAGATAAGGGGCTGCCCAGTGGCCCCGGCTGTCCCCGGGCAACACCGGCTCTTTTGCTAATGGCTGCGCCAGCACATAGCCGTTACGCAGCAGCACCACCACCAGCTCCGCCCGGCTGACCGGCCGGTTGGGCCGGAGATAAAAGCCTTCCTTTTGCCGTTCGCCGGTGAGTATCCCCCGCTCCCACTGCCGCAGCAGAACGGCTTCTGACCAGTGGCCCTTGATATCTCGCGGCATTTCTGCCGCCCAAAGCAAAGGCAGACTGTTCAGGGTCAGCAATAGCCCCAGCCAGCCTGCCAGCAGTTGCTTCAGTCTTCCGGTCAACCCTCCCGCCTCCCCTGTGATATTTTTCTCTTTTTCTCACAGGGAAGTTTATTCGGCACGATTACAGCAATTCCTTGCCAAAAATTCCAGCAAGTTTCGACATAATGGTCATATTTTTTCACCTGGTATTACGGCCGACTTCAACTGTTCAATCTTGCCAGCAACTGGTCCTTGATTGACCTGATTTCCTCAACTATCGTGCCACCGATATCATAAGGAGAAACTCCTTCCAAATCAGCCTGTTTGATATCTTCACTTAAAGAAACAAAACCCAGCAGCTCAAAATCAGCCAAACTGTCTTTAATAAAGCGAATATCCGCCTCATCAGCTATTTTACTACCTATAGCAAAGACCTTTTTGATCCCAAGATCTTCAACCAATTTCCTGATCTGGTTAGCGGTCTGAATACTTCTCCGACCTGGTTCTACTACAACTAACAAAGCATCTACCGACTCAGCCGTACCCCGACCAAGATGCTCAATTCCGGCTTCCATATCCATAATTACCACTTCGTCTCTTTCAATCAGGAGATGTTTCATTAATCGCTTAAGTAAAGTATGCTCCGGACAAACACAACCGCTGCCACCCTGTTCAACAGTGCCCATAACCAGTAATTTAACACCCTGATGTTCCAGACAATATTTCTCAGGCAAATCATCCACTTTGGGGTTTAAAATGAAAAAGGAACCATAGCCCCCATTGGCTCCGGTACGTTCTTCCGCTAACTTTTTCATTTTAGAAAAGGGGGTTATTGTTTTGTAAAGCGACTCAGGTATACCCAGAGCTGAAGCAAGGTTTGCGTCCGGGTCAGCATCTACAGCTAAAACCCGATAACCTTCATCGGCAAAAAGCCTGGCTAAAACCCCGGAAATTGTAGTTTTTCCTACTCCGCCTTTACCTGTAACTGCTATTTTCATAGTTAACCTTCCTCTCTATCAGAACAGGATTAGAGCTCCAAAGAGCCCTAATCCTGTCCCATTAACCAAAATTTAAATCCCTAAACCCTTACGTCTTTCCTTAATAGCGGCAACTAGTTTAGCAGCGGCTTGTTCTGGATCGGTTTCTACTATAAAGTAGCCACCCAGCAACTCTTTTGCTTTTTCAGTTAAAAATTCAGCCACTACCGGGGAACCCATAATCTGGGGTACTATTCCAATATGGGTTGGTATTCCCAGAGTAACTGCCCAGGTCCCAATAGCTACTGCCTTCTCCGACATAAACTCAGGAGCAGAGGCGACAAGAGGCAGTTTATCTAAATCCACTCCCAGCTTGTTAGCTATAGCTACGGCTACATTAACGGCCCTGGAATTATCTACACAAGATCCCATATGCAGTACTAAAGGCAAAGGTCCGTTTAATCCGGCTGCCTTGCCAATAGCAGTGAGTACAGCTTTCAAGGATTCACCGGCATAAGCCTCGGTTGCCTCCTGAGTCATTAAACCGGTTTTAGCAAAGGTACCGGCTCCACAACCAGTAGCCAGCATCAGGACGTTATTTTTCGCCAGCTCTTTCGCAATGGTGATAAAGTTATTGTCCTGGATCGCCTTAGGATTGTTACATCCTGCAAACAACGCAATTCCTTGAATATTACCGTTAACGATATTATCTATCAATGGCTTTAACGGGTCTTTGGCATCTAGCTTGCTTAAGGCCGCTAGAATTGCCTCGGCACTGAAACCGGCAATGGCTGTTTGCTTGTAGTCAGGAATGTTGACCTTGCGCTTATCCCGTCTTTTAAAGGCCTCAATTGCCACTTCTACGATTTTCCTGGCGCTTTCCACAGCCGATTCTTCCCGAAACTCTATGTGAGTGGCGCCAGTGATTTTATTTACAGGCATAGTGGTGATTACTTCAGTATGGAAACACTCCGCTACACTGGTAAGAGCAGGCATAATGCACTGCACATCTACGACCATCGCATCTACAGCGCCTGTAACTATGGCCATTTCCTGGGATAGATAGTTAGTAGCCAGCGGAATCCCCCGTCGCATCATCACCTCATTACCCGTACAACAAATACCCACTATGTTAATACCGTCTTTGGCCCCGGCTTTCTTGGCTTCTTCATTCATTTTCAACGCGACATCACAAATAATTTCACTAAGTAACGGGTTATGACCGTGAACCGCAATGTTAACAGCATCTTCCTTCAGCACGCCAAGGTTGGCCTGAGTAACTACCGGTTCAGGGGTACCAAATAGGACATCAGACAGCTCAGTTGACAAACACATACCGGTATAATCAGCCAGTGCTCCCTTTAATCCGCCGAGCAAAATGTTGGCTGCATCGGCATCACAACCCACATGAGTTCGGGCCATAATCTCAGCGATAACAGCATCAATGTTATGGGGCATAACCTCCAGATCTACCAGTTTTTCCACCCGTTCAGCTGTCATGGTCACTTTGGCCCAGTTACAGGGTATGCTGCGCTTTTGCCGCGAATAATCATCCAGGGAAGCCTGAGCCACTTCTTTTGCTATTTGCCGTATATCTTTGCCTGCCGGTGCCAGGTTTAATTTTTCCGCTATATTTCTTAACTTTTGCTCGTCTTTAATCCGGTACGCAGGTGCATGGCCTTCGCCAACTTCTAATAAAGTTAAGGCGATGTGGCGACCGTGATCGGAATGGGAAGCAGCACCTGCAGCCATCATTCTAGCCAGGTTGCGTGCCACTATGGTGTGGGCATCAGCCCCACAAACACCTCTCTGGGGACCATTGCCAAAAGGATCGATACGACACGGTCCCTTCCAGCAAATGCGGCAGCAGACGCCCAGCTCTCCGAAACCACATTGGGGCTTCATAACTGCAAAACGATCCCAAACAGTTTCAACTCCCGCCTTTTTTGCTAAAGGTAGCAAATAGTTGACAGCAGGATCTATGGTATTTTTCATCTTACTCATAATCTCTCCCCCTGCTTATTTCCGCATTAGGCCATGGTTCTTTGAATGAGCATGAGCCCTTACCAGTTCCTTTCCTCTGTCTTCAATAAGTTTCTTACGATAACTTTCGTAATCTACCAGCATGATTGCTTTGGTAGGACAGGCCTCTACACAGGCGCAGGTAAATTCATCGCTATCCTGCGTCCTGCTAAAACAAAGATCACATTTCCTGGCTTTACCTTTTTGGGTTCTGTGAGTACCTTCATCTGTTATGTCTTTAGCTACAATAATAGCTCCAAAGGGGCAAACCATAGTGCACACTTTACAGCCAATACAATTACTTTCATTAATTTTAACAAACCTATCCTCTTCGTAGATTGCTCCGGTAGGGCAGGCGTGGGCACAAGGCGCGTCTTCACATTGTCTGCATTGAATGGGCATAACCATGTCCTCAACTTGAACCACCGAGTTTCTTGGCTGTAATTGCAAGCCCTGGGTTACGGCAGTTTGTAGATCACAACCTGCATGAGCCACAGCACAGGCAATCTCACAATTCTTGCAACCCAGACACTTTTGGGGATCGGCGTAAATAAAGAAATTCTCTTTAGCTCTCGCCATCGAGGTTCACCTCCTTTCCGTTTGAGCTATTTTTCTACTTCCAGGTCCTCAATGTACAACTCCCTTCCGGCAACGATCTCTACAAATCTGCTCTCACATTGCGGGCACTGGAAATTGTAATTGGAAACCCGGAACACACTGGTACACTGCCGACATTTTCCCTGCAGGGGCACCCGCTCAATAACCAGCTCCGCGCCCTCGACAACGGTGTTTTGAGCATAAGCCTCAAAACAGGCAGTTAAAGTCAGATCTTCCACCGCTGTCATCTCGCCAACCTTAAGTTTCACTTTTAAGACTTTTCTAATTTGATGCTCTTTTACCTTGACATTGATAATCTGGAAAAGACTATCCACTATCGCCATCTCATGCATGGCGCCGCATCCTTTCATTATCTTTCGGTACAGGAGATACAGGGATCAATACTGCAAATAATAAGCGATATGTCAGAGACCTTATTTCCTGGCATCATCACATTGAGCGCTTCCCAGTTCATATAAGTAGGCACCCGCCATTTAATCCGTTCCGGCATATCAGAGCCGTTTGTGCGGAGATAATAAATCAATTCTCCCCGCGGCGCTTCTGACTTGGCTACAGCTTCCCCGGCAGGTATCTCCGGCAAATAATCTATACAAGTTGGACCGTCAGGCAATTCTTTTAGACATTGTTCCATGATATTGATAGCTTCCTGAATTTCCCTCAACCTGACTATGGCTCTTGCTCTAACATCACAACCATTCTCGACAGCAACATTAAATTTAATCTTGTCATAAGCAGCATAAGGACTCTTGACCCGCACATCATAATCTATCCCGGACCCTCTGGCTACAGGACCAACCACGCCATAGCGAATGGCTTCCTCTTTAGGTAAAATCCCTACTCCTTCAGTCCGAGCGCGCACAAACTTATTGTTCATATAGATGTCAATAATTTCTTCCAGTGGCTTTTTCAACTTATCTAATTGCTGCTTCAGATATTTAATCTTTTCATCGGAGAGGTCATATTTTACGCCGCCAATGCAATTTGCGGCCAAATCCATCCGATTGCCATAAACAGTCTCTTTAGCATCCTGGACTATCTCCCGTAACTCCATGACATGCATAAATAATGAATCAAAGCCTATGATATGAGCCAGCATAGCAGCATTAAACAAGTTAGAAGCTATTCTCTTTATTTCATCAGCAATAACCCTTAGATATTCAGCTCTTTCCGGAATTTTGATACCGGCAATTTTTTCAAGGGCCATACAGTAGGTAAAGGGATGGTTGTTGGAACAGAGGGAACAAACACGTTCAATTAAAGTTAGATTTTGGTAAATATTTCGCTTCATTACCAAATATTCCATACCGCGATGCACATGCCCTGCCGTTATATCCATGCCCACGATAGTCTCTCCTTCAACCTGTACCCGGAAATACATCGGTTCTTCCAGCGCCACATGCAGCGGGCCTACGGGGATTGTATAAGTGCTCATTTAATATCCCCCTCCTGGGAAATAGCTGCAAGGACCTTTTCCCACAAAGTTTTACTGGTTGCTCCATTCATAGCAACTGATAAAGGAATCAATTTATCCATTATTCCTTCATCAATAGTTTCATCGAGGAACAATCTCCTGGGATTGGGATGGCCGACCACTTCAATACCATATAATTCTTGCAATTCGCGTTCCGTCCAATCAGCACTTTTTAATATCGGAGTAATGGAATTGACTTTACCACTATCACGGGGTATTTCAATCGTAACTGTACAAGTACAACCATCCAGATCAAAATGGTAGGCGATTTCATGCCCATCTCTCTGTTGAGCATCTTTAGTTTTATAAGCTGTAATAGTAATTACCCGGCCGCCCAGGCTTGCCACTATCAAAGCCACGTTTGTAATATGGCGGTGGTCACGGAGCCTGCACCAACCAGTAACCACTCCCTTAGAATCTGTTTCCCAGCGCAAGGAGAATCCATCACCCACTACCCGGGCTAATTTTTCTGCAAATTCCTCCTGAATATCCCGCTTCATCCTGTTTCCTCCTCTTCTCAGCAAAGGGCCCGTTCCTGGCGGCATTTGGGGCATAAATGCCTTAATTTTTCAATATCCGTGTTAACTTGTTCAAAAGCTACATTAAATAGCTCAGGGGCTATCGGCACCATCGGTGTATCACACCGGGCACAATTTACATATTTAATGAAGCCTTTTTCCACATATCTGTATTTGTCCTCTTGCCTGTGAGTTGTATGATAATCTTCAGTTAAGCGAATTGCTTTAGTAGGGCAGTAATGTTCGCAAAGGCCGCAAAAGGTACATGTATTATGCCAGAGTATGAACTCCAGGCCGCTTTTATCGGCCACTTCCCTGATTTGGATTGCTCCCCCTGCGCAAACGTACTCACACATTCTACAGGCCACACAGGCCCTGGCATTATACTGGGCTTTACCTCTCAGTCCCTTGGGAACAAAAGTTTCACCAAAGGGATAAGGGTCAGTAGACGGTTTCTTGAACAAATTGCGAATAGCTATTTTTAAAAAAGAAGCCATGGGTGACTCTCCTTTACAGCCTGGTTTCCCAAATTTTGATGGCTTCAACTATCCCATCAATAATCGCCTGGGGTCTGGGAGGACAGCCAGGCACATTTACATCTACCGGAATAAAGTTGTCAATCGGCCCGGCAATAGCATAACTGTCTCTAAACACTCCTCCAGATATCGGACACACACCGATAGCTACCGTCACTTTAGGGTCAGGAATTTCATCGTAAAGACGCAAAACCTTTTCCTTAACCCGGGCAGTAAGAGGTCCGGTAATCAACACGATGTCAGCATGCTTTGGGCTCCCACAATACTTACAGCCCAGGCGCTCAACATCATAACGGGGAATGCATGCCGTGGTTGCCAGTTCCACATCACAGCCATTACAGGATCCTGCATTTATGCGGTACAACCACGGTGATTTTCTGGCAACTTTTCGCATTAGTTCTTTCATCCTGCCACCTCCCTGTCATCTTTGTAACAATGTTAATACCAGGCTGATTAATGCCAGTGCGGTAGGATACTTCAGATAAAATTTAAAGGCCTGGTCGATTCGAACCCTTCCTGTACTGGCACGCACAACGGTAATGGATATTACCATTAAAATTAAACATTTTAAGATATACCACAACAGGTTAAGCAACATGTTTTCACCCAGAGGTGTCGGAAAAAAGAGGGCTATGGCTAAACCCAGTACCACAACCATTTTTAAGGAACTTGTTAGTTTAAATAAAGCCAAAGAAGTGCCGGAATATTCCAGAAGCGGACCTTCGACAATTTCAGTTTCTGCTTCGGGGATATCAAAGGGAACTACCCCCATGTTACCTGGAATGAAAACCAGAAAAGCCAGTAAAGCCGGTAACATGGTGTAATCAAAAAGTAATGCCCCGTTTTCCAGCTGGTACCTCACAATTTCACTTAAAGAGAAAGTAGCAATTCCACCCGTTGCCAATCCAACTTTCAAAGCAACGGTTACCAGTACTACCAGTAACGGCAGTTCATAGGACATCATCATGACCATTTCCCTGGAAAAACCTACAGCTCCAAAGGGTGAGCTGGAAGCAGAGCCACCGACCATCAAAGCAATGGCAGGTAATGCCAGCAAATAAAGCACAACCAGCAAATCTCCCGAAAACTCAAGACCCTTGTATACGCCAGCAATAGGTATCAAGGTAACGGCCACTATCATTCCGGCAAACCCCAGCAATGGCGCTAACCTGAATGCCTGCAGATGCGCAGTCTCCGGCACAACTACCTCCTTCCTGGCTAGTTTGACCAGGTCAATAAAGGGCTGGAAAATAGGGGGGCCAACCCGCCTCTGTATTCGGGCAACAATCTTACGGTCAATTCCCATAAGGAACAAGCCAACGACTATAGCAAACAAACCCCCGGGAAAGAGCAACAAATTAAAGATTAGTTGTACAACATCCGTCACAATTCCACCCCCTTACCCAGACCGGTAATCCGGTATAAAACTTTAATGCACTGTTTAACCAGGCCTTTGGGCGATTCATAAAGATTATGGGAATTAACATGCACTTCTTCGGCTGTTAAATCAGTTACTCCACAAGTATAGATTTTTGTATATCTGATTTTCCCGTTGCCAATAAAGTAGACACTTACACCTGCAATGAAGGCTATTGCCAATACTGCAGCGATAACTCCGGCGTTCCACGCCCCCAGCCCGGAATCAATCCCAAAGAGCGAAGCTGAAACCGGGGTTAGACCCAACCAGCTTTCGATGGCCGCAATGGTAGTAAGTGGTATACCAGGGAAAACCCCAAAAACTACACACAAAACAGCCAGAATTACCATAGGAATTTGCATTGTCCACGGTGCTTCAGTTACATTCTCTAACTCCTTCGGTAATTGTCCGAAAAAGGCAGAATGTAAAAATTTAAGAAAAGAAGCTAAGGTTAAAACACTTGCTAACAAGGAGAATATCGCTAAAAACACATATCCTTTCTCCATGGCAGCTTCATAGATTATCCATTTAGAGGTAAAACCATTAAAAGGCGGAATGCCAGCAATAGAAAATGCCCCAATCGCAAAGGCCCCCAGAGTTACCGGCATTTTCCTGCCAATTCCTCCTAACTTGTCCAGGTTTTCAATACCGGTTTTCACCATAATGGCACCGGCAACTAAGAACAGCAGGTTCTTAAACAGCATATGGTTAACTAAATGCAATAATCCTCCAGCCATACCTAAAGAAGAGCCCAGGCTGACTCCTAAGATGATATAACCCATTTGGCTTACCGTATGATAAATAAGCAGGCGTTTCATACCACTTTGCAGCAGAGCCAGTGCCGCAGCCATTAAGATTGTTAAGCCGCTTACCCAGGCAACTATATACATCAGGCTCGGCATCCCGCCTGCCAGGCCTAACTTGCTTATAAGAGAAATGCCTCCAAATACATAAAATAATTTAACCATCCCAAAAGGCGCACTTTTTAACAGCACAGAAGAAATATAGCCACTGACCGGTGTTGGTGCTGTTGGTGGATGCATTTGATAATCGATGCGGAAAGGTAACATAGCAGCTTTCATGGCGAAGCCGATCAACATCAAGATTAAACCAAAAGCCACCAGACCTGTCGGCAAGGCACTTAACCGCCCGGCCAGCTCACTCATCTCAAAGGTGCCTGTGCTAGCTGTTAATACTAATAGTCCCAAAAACATCAAACTGGCTCCAGCATAATTAAAAATAAAGTATTTGAATCCTTCTTGTAATGCCTCCCTGGTTTCCTCATGAATAATCACAAAGTACAGAGTCCAGCTGCTCATGATTTCCCAGAAAGCAAAGAAACTGAAGAGGTCTTTGCTCACCGCCACACCCAGAAGGCCGCCAATCATTAAAAGGAAGAACGCATAAAAGCGATTCTGGGCGTGTCCGTGATCCATATAACCCAGTGAGTAGAATAAATTTACAACCCCAATAAAAGCGATAAGTAAAGCAAAACTCCGGGAAAAAATGTCATGACCAGAAGAGACAGTTAAAACTGTTATCAATGTTGCCACCATTGTCGCAACTGCTAACCAGCCGCTGACCCTGGCCGAACGTCTGCCTAAAAGGTAAGTAACCAGAGCGCCTACCATCGGAATTACTGCCATCAGGGGCCAGGCGATGGTAACATCAGGTATAGCAGTTGTAGCCATATGTCCTTTGGCTGCAATCATATCGACCACCGGCTTAACTAAAGCCAGGCCCGCTTGCGGATACAAGCCATTAAACACAGTCAAACCCGTTAGGATCCCAACTGGAATCAACATGGTAATAGGAGCTTCCTTAACAGCAGGACCCTCGTACTTTTCAAAGAAAATAACCCTAACCAGTTTCAGGTAATAAAAAGCGCCAATAATACTGCCCAGAAGGATTAAACCCGCCACTGCCAGATGGCCGGATTGTACACTGGCGTAAAGCATTAAAAATTTACTGATAAAGCCGTTGAAAGGTGGCAAGCCCATGATAGCTAAAATGCCAATACTAAAACACAAAGACGTTACCGGCATTACCCGGCCGATACCCTTGAACTTAGAGATTTCCTGACTCTTCAAGCGATAAATTAAAGCACCCACCGCCAGGAACAGGAGGTTTTTCATAATAGCATGATTCAAAACGTGATAAAGAGCACCAACCAGGCTCAAATAAGTGCCTATTCCCAGCGTGACTGCTATCTCGCCCACCTGGGCCATAGTGGAATAAGCCAGCATTTTTTTAATGTCGGTCTGCCGGAGGGCCATAATTTCACCGTACAAAAGGGTCAGGGCCCCAAGCATGGAGATTATAAATCCAATGGTAGAAAATTGACCGGTAGTGCCCAGCTCAGTCAGCAAACCTGCCCCAAAAACAACAAAGAGAATACGTACCAGTCCGTAAATACCGGTTTTGGTCAAAATCCCTGACATCGGTGCTGAAATAGACGAAGGTGCTACAGGGTGAGCATCAGGCAACCAGCTATGCAGCGGTACCAGGCCTGTTTTGACACCAAAACCGATTATAAACATTCCCAAAACTGCAAGCATAAGGCTTGGAGTTAACTCAGGTAAGTTTGCGGAAATCGCCGCCATATCGAAGGTTCCAAGCTTTACATGCAAAGTTAAAATTGCAAAATGCATAATATAAGCACCGGAAGTACACATGATAAAATATTTGAAACCGGCCCGCAGCGCCTTTTCAGTTTGTTCCTGAATAACCAAAAAGTAAGAAGTCCAGGTCATTAATTCCCAGTAGACGTAAAAATTCCCCAGGTGCTTGCTGGTTGTCAAACCAAGCAAAGTGCCGATCATTAAAAATAAGAAGAAAAAGTAGCGATTTGTGTGCGGCTTATCCTTAAAATAACCGATAGAGTAAAGCGTAACTAAGAAGCCAATAAAAGCCATAATCAGGGCGAAAAATCTGGATAGACTGTCAAAATCGCCACCCTGCCAGGTCAAGTATACCGTTGTACCGGTAAGGGCGACCGCCAGGATATTGCGCAAAACCGCTGAAAAACGCCCGACCAGATAAACAATAAATCCGCCCACATAGGGAACGAGCACCAAAATGGACCAGGGTGATTCAAAGGCAGGTAGTTGCGCTGATTTCCCTAATAATACAGCAGTCATATACTCAACACTATGAATAAAAGGCTCCGGTAACAAGCCCATTAAAGCGGTGAGCCCACTCAGGACCAGCATAGCTGCCAGCAAAACCGGGGAAGCTTCTCTAACTTTTTCTGTACTGGCCCCTGACTGTGCAGGTTGCTCGAAACACAGTTTCTGAAAGATGAGAAGGAAGTAGATTGCCTCAAGGATACTTCCTAATGTGGCGATAGCGGCATAAAACCAGTGACCGCTTGCAATGGCCGCATAAATTATTAAAAATTTACTAATAGAACCTTTAAAGGGTGATAAGCCCATGACCGAGAACAGGCCAAAACCGAACAAGGTTGCTGTAACCGGCATGGCCTTACCTATACCCTTGAGCTTTTCAATACTGTCAGATCGTTCTCGTGCAATTAGCGCTGCCGCAGCAACAAAGACCAATGCCCGCATTACTATTTGATATTCCAGATGCAACAGAGCTCCCGATGTACCTTCATAAGTACCAAGACCAAGTCCCAGCAGAACATATCCGATTTCTGCAATACTGGAGATAGTCAGTAATCGGATTAAGTTTTTCATCTGCTTCAGCGCAATCAGTTCGCCAGCCAGAATAACGATTGCACCAAACAAAGCTAGCACAGATGACTCACTGAATAGAGAACCAAAATTCACATCTTCTGCCTCCTTCCCAAAGCCTTTACTTAAAATCGTGTGGTTTTTCACTTTCAGTATATCAATGTCACCCCATTATTTCTGTCGCTAAGATGACACAAAGAAAAAAAGGCTCTAAAGGCGTCTGAATGGTCGGCTCTTAACGACCATTACATCAGCACTTTAGGGCCGCGTAAAGTTACACTCTTCCCAGCTCTTCCAACAAGCGATTTTTAATTTCATATGCTTTTGCTACGATTTCGGGAGCTTGCTTCACTACACTTAAACCAGACAAATCAGCAGCAATTACTGCCTGGTCATAAGGTATAAATCCTAAAATCGGCATAAAATCCAAATCTCGCCGAATTATTGCCTCATCTTCCGGACGTACCTTGTTGGCCACTGCAAAAACCCTGGTGACTCCCAGGTCCCGAGCCAGAGCTACTATTGCTTGTGCTGTCTGGAAACTTCGTTTACCAGGTTCAACTACAACAATAAAAGCATCTACCCCCGCAGCCGTACCACGTCCTAAATGCTCCAAACCGGCTTCCATATCAACTACTACAGTATCCTCAGCCTTTAATACCAAATGACGTAGAAGATGTTTAAGCAAAACACTCTCCGGACAGGCACACCCTGAACCCCCTTTAGCTACTTTACCCATTTGCATTAACCGTATGCCGTCATACTCTACTATATATTTTTCAGGAATATCCTCAACCCGGGGATTAAGGGTAAAAAACTGACCCGATGTGCCCGGTTCGGCTCCGGTACGCTCCTTGATTAGCTCTTTATCCTCAGAGATTGCAGTCAAATTTTTTAAAATCTCTGGCGGAAATCCTAAAGCTGTGCCTAAATTAGCATCAGGGTCCGCATCCACAGCCAGTACCCGCTTCTCCTCGCGGGCAAAAATATGACAGAGGAGGGCGGACAGGGTGGTTTTTCCCACCCCGCCCTTACCGGAAATAGCAATTTTAAGCCCTTTTTCAGACACCGGTATCAACTCCTGACATTTAAGTTATATCCGGGCAGGGTAACCCTAAGGCTTTGCGTTTTTGTATGATTCTCTCTAAAATTAGGTGTGCGGCCTTGATCGGATCCTCTTCATAGATTAGTTTTCCCCCGAAGAGACCATCCATAGTCAGAGCATGCCGGTCTTTGTCTCCCATCAAAATATTGCTGACCAGCTCTGATCCGGCAATGGGAGGCTGAATCCCTACATGCACATCAATTCCCTGGGCCAGGAAATAGGAGCCAATGGCTAAAGCTTTGGGGCTTTGCACTTCCGGGCTTGATCCGGCAACAGGCAGATCCCTTGCTTCAACTCCAAGATAGTTGGCCAGCGTCATTACCAGGTCATCTACCCGGGAATTATCAACACAACTACCCATATGCAGAACGGGCGGCAGAGTTTCCAGGCCGTTGGCCTTTCCAATAACCTTTAACACCTGCTGTAATCCTTCACCGCAATACTCCAGCCCCCGGGGTGACATCAAGGAAAATTTGGCCAGGGAGTGGGCCGAACAACCTGTTGCTACAATCAGCACATTATGTTTCAACAGCTCTTTGGCTACTTCGACATTGGCCCAGTCCTGCTTGATTCGAGGATTGGTACAACCTACCAGGGCCACTACGCCCAGAATGTTTCCAGATTTGATGTTTTCCACCAGAGGTTGCAGAGGGTCTTCCTGGTTCACCTTTTTCAGCGCCTCTAAAATCTGCTCCGTCGAAAATCCGGCATAAGCCTCTACTTTATCCTGAGGTATTTTTATTTTCGCGGGGTCCCGTTTGGTGAAGTTAGCTATGGCTTTGCGAATAATCGTTTGTGCTGCCTCATCAGCATTTTCCGGGGTAAATTCTACATGAGTAGCCCCCGGGATTTTAACACTGGGTAAAGTAGTAATAATTTCTGTATGATAACATTTTGCCACCCTGGGTAAGCTGGGCATAATACACTGAATATCTACCACCATGGCTTCTACCGCACCTGTAACAATCGGCATTTCTTGACTGGAGAAGTTGGTTGCCACAGGTACACCCCGGCGCATCAATATTTCATTTCCTGTACAGCAGACCCCGAAAATATTAATCCCTTTTGCTCCAACCGCCCTGGCCTCATTTTCCAGTTTTTCCGCCCATTCCACTATTTTTTCAGAAAGCATGGGTATATGGCCGTGTACGGAAATATTAACCATATCTTCTTTAATTACCCCTAGCCGGTATTCAGACTTGACCACAGCCGGGACACCAAACAGGACGTCCTACAAGTCAGTAGACAGGTGCAGCCCTGCATACCCATCAGTCAAGGCTACCCGGATTGCACCTAACAGGAGGTTAACCGGATCGGCATCACATCCCATGGCCTGCCGGTTGACGGCATTAGTTACCTCCAGATGGGCATTAACAGGCAAAACATTTAAACTCTGCCATCTTTCTACAGTCTTTGGTTGAGCCTTGATTTTTAACCAGGGGAGTACGCCAAATTGCTGCTGGAAGTTTTCCAGGGCCTTAAGAGCCACCTCCCTGGCTACCTCCTTAATTTCCCTGCCATCAACTGTCAGACCTAACCTGGCGGCAATATCCAGCAGTTTATCAGGGTTGCTGATACTATAGGGCGCCTTTCCTTCAGCAGTTTCCAGCAGGGTTAATGCTACCTCTCTGGCATGCTCTATATGGGGAGCCGCTCCCTCAGTAACCAGGGTCAAGAAATTCCGTGCAACTATAGCATCAGCCGTTGCCCCACAAACTCCCGCCTGAGGTCCCTTGCCTCCGGGAACAATTCGGCAGGGTCCCTCCAGACAGCGTTTACAACAAACCCCTAATAGCCCAAATTTACAACGAGCACCCATCGCCTCACTTCGGTCAAAAGCAGTCTCCACACCATCTTCCCGGGCTTTAAGCAACATTTCCTGAACCCCGGTGTCCAGACTTAACTCTTCTACGTTGTGAACAGTTTTGCTCATATTTTTAGCCTCCTTTCAATGAACTTTCAAAAAATTTATGCTATTTTTACTTTAGCGAAGAATTAAAAAAAAATCTGTCGGGTAGCCGACAGTTTTCAAAAAAATTCAGCCATGCTTTTTTGCGGTATCGCAACACATTGCATAAAAAAAAGAGCGAAATAGCATTTTCGCTCCCTCATTAGAAACCTGAAGATATTTCCTGTAATCTTTTCAAGTCTTTAATCAAAATAGTTCGCCGACTCAATTTTTCTAAAATACCCGATTTTCTCAGATCATTTAAAAGAACTGAAACCGTTTGACGGGTAGCCCCCAGAACCAGAGCAATTTCTTCAGTAGTTAAGCCCAGCTCTAACTTGATTCCTTGTTCTACCGTCACGCCTCTGTCCTTCACAGCTTGAACCAAAAATTCCGCCAATCTTAGATGGGTGTCTTTAAAAACCAAACCATTAATTATCGTAATTGAGTTTTTCAGCAAATCCCCCAGCACATTAACCATATTTAAACCAAAAGCAGGAAACTCGGCAATAATCTTTTTAAAATTACGGACATCGGTAACCAGTATAGTTGTGTCTTCCATTGCCTGGGTAAAAGCCCGGGTATGTGTACTGTATATATCACCCGCCTCCAAAATGGACAGGGTAAATTCTTTATCCTCATAAGCCAGGTAAACCCTGATTTTCCCCGATTTCACCAAAAACACCAGATTTTTCTCGTCGTTCGGTGAAAAAAGTATTGCCTTTTTAGAAAACTGTTGTTCCCGAAACTCTTTCAAGAACCGGGCATACTCCGGCGAACTCAGGACTTCCAACAAGTTAATGTCTGTTAACCTCATTCTGGTTGGCATAGTCCTTCCCCCCTCAGTATTACATGGGCGGCCTTTATGGACATTATATCAGATTTTGTTTCCATTACCAACTGGCCAATTTATTGCCAGCAGAGAAGAAAACATTGAGTTGGAGTAGCAAGTGGGGCGAGGGCGGAGTACCCAGGGTGATCAGCCCCAGTACTGGCCGCCCGGAAAATAAGGCATGTTCGACGACTATATAGCGTCGATAGCGCGCCAGCAACGGATTGTTGAGACCTCCTGCCGCTGCCAGGGCCAAATCGGCCTCCAAAGTTTTAACTCTGTACACCAGGGGTATTCGACACCGTTGCAGGATATCCTTGCCAAAAATTGCAGCAAATTTCGCCATCAGCATAAAAAGCTTTTATCCTGTGGCGGCCCCATTTCCAGCTGTTCACTCACTGAGTTCAGAAACTCTTCATCAAAACCAGGGGCCTCTGCCAGCCTCGCCCGCATGGTGGTAAGGTCACTATCGGAAAAAGCAGTATAAACCCACCAGAGCAAATCTGTTCGGGCTTTCTCCAGTTCCAGCTGCTGATAATTACTCCAGGCCCGGCGCAAATAGGCCTCAGCATAGCCAGGGTCCAGCTCAAGGGCCAGGGAGTAAAATTCTGTTGCCTGTTTCAGTTCTCCCAGCTCTTCGTACATCAGGCCCAAATTGAAATAGGCCGCCGGATCCTCCGGATGTTGCTGCAGATAATTTTCCGCAGCCAGCAAAGCATCCTCCACTCGTCCCAGCCGGTATAACGCCAGGCCTTTCAACCACCAGAAACGGTCCTCATCCGGCCTTCTTGCCAGCAGCCATTCACTATCCTCCAGTGCCCCCTCCCAGTCTTCCAGTTCCAGCCGGCAAAAAGCCCGCTGCTCATGGGCGGCAAAATAATCGGGGTAAAGCTCCAGGGCCAGGTTGAAGGCCCGTTCTGCCGCATCATAGTGGCCCATTCCCGCCAGAACCACACCCGTACCAAATTCCACCCGGCTTTTTTCTTCATCAGTCAGGGCTGCCTGCCGGGCCTCTTCCAGGTCAGCCAGAGCTCCCTCAAAATCTTTTTGCAAGAAACGGACATAACTGCGTCGGTAGTAGAGGTCAGTCTTTTCCTCTAGCTCCAACGCCTTAGTATAATCCCCTTCCGCCTCCTGGTTTCGCTCTAGCAGTTCGTAAACCTCTGCCCGCAGTACATAGTTAACCGCATCAAAAGGTTCCAGCTCCAGCAAGGTCTGACAGTACTGCAGAGCCTTTTCCAGTTGCATCTGTTCCAGCGCCAGGCGCGCCAGCCAGAAATAGACCACCGGCAATTCGGGATACTGCTCCCTGGTTGTAAGCAACAGCTGTTCAGCCTCTGCCATTTCCCCCTCCTCGAAAAGAATAATTGCCTTCTTCATTGCCAGCGGCCAGGCCTGAGGATGTTTTTTTAGCTCACGGTCCAGTAAACGCAAGGCTTTTTCCGGTTCATACCGTAATAAATAATTATTTACTTTCTTCATAACCTTTTCGATAAATAGCTCATCCAGTTTCATCTTACTGCTCCTTATTCTGATTAATCCGCAAACAGTTCCCGGGTATCAATGCTCAATTCCGGGAACAAGCCAGGTTGGGCGATTTCCCCTTCCCGGATCACGATTGGGGCCCCATAACCTCCTTGCTCTCCCAGGCGATACACCAGGATATGGCGGGAATCAGGGTTGACGATCCAGTACTCACGAACTCCGAATCGTTCATAAAGATTCAACTTGCGCACATAATCATGGGAGGCATGGGAGGGGGAAACCACCTCAATAATCCAGTCCGGGGCCCCCAGACAGCCTTTATCATCCAGTTTGGTACGGTCACAGATGACGCTGATGTCAGGCTGTACTACATTGCGGCAGTTTTCCTCGGTTTCTCCTTCCTCCGGCAGCCTGACATCAAAAGGGGCTACATAGACTTTGCATGTCCCATTCTGCTGTAAATATGAATAGATTTTATTAAACAGATAGCCCGCTATTTCCTGATGACGCCGGGAAAGAGCCGCTACCATGGCATAGGCCTGCCCGTCGATGATTTCCCATCTTTCTCCTTCCGGCAATTTGAGGTAGTCCTGATAGGTTTTAATACGGTATTGCACAGCGCTTTCGGAAAAATGGTTATCCGACATGATCATACCCCCATTTCCCTATTCCGCAAACAGTTCCCGGCTGTCAATGTTCAATTCCGGGAACAAGCCAGGTTGGGCGATTTCCCCTTCCCGGATCATGATTGGGGCACCATAACCTCCTTGCTCTCCCAGGCGATACACCAGGATATGGCGGGAATCAGGGTTGACGATCCAGTACTCCCGTACCCCGAATCGCTCATAAAGATTCAGCTTGCGCACATAATCATGGGAGGCATGGGAGGGGGAAACCACCTCAATAATCCAGTCCGGAGCCCCCAGACAGCCTTTATCATCCAGTTTGGTACGGTCACAGATGACGCTGATGTCCGGCTGTACTACATTGCGGCAGTTTTCCTCGGTTTCTCCTTCCTCCGGCAGCCTGACATCAAAAGGGGCTACATAAGCTTTACATATCCCCTTTTTCATCAAAAAAGGTTTGATTATAGCGATTAGATTAGTCACTATCTCCTGATGGCGCCGGGAAGGAGCCGCTACCATCGCATATGCTTGTCCGTCAATGAGTTCCCATCTTTCTCCTTCCGGCAATTTTAGGTAGTCTTGATAGGTTTTAATACGGTATTGCACAGCGCTTTCGGAAAAATGGTTATCCGACATGATCATACCCCCATTTCCCTATTCCGCAAACAGTTCCCGGCTGTCAATGTTCAATTCCGGGAACAAGCCAGGTTGGGCGATTTCCCCTTCCCGGATCATGATTGGGGCACCATAACCTCCTTGCTCTCCCAGGCGATACACCAGGATATGGCGGGAATCAGGGTTGACGATCCAGTACTCCCGTACCCCGAATCGTTCATAAAGATTCAGCTTGCGCACATAATCATGGGAGGTATGGGAGGGGGAAACCACCTCAATAATCCAGTCCGGGGCCCCCAGACAGCCTTTATCATCCAGTTTGGTACGGTCACAGATGACGCTGATGTCCGGCTGTACTACATTGCAGCAGTTTTGCTCGGTTTCTCCTGCATCGATCAGTCTGACATCGAAGGGGGCCACATAGACCTGGCAGTTTCCTTTCTGCTTCAGGTAAGAGTGGATGGTGCTCGCCAGCTCGAGAACTATTTGTTGATGCTGCCAGGATGGGGCAGCTACCATAGCATAGGCTTGGCCGTCGATGATTTCCCATCTTTCTCCTTCCGGTAATTTAAGGTAGTCTTGATAGGATTTAATTCGGTATTGCACAGCGCTTTCGGAAAAATAGTTGTCAGGCATAGTTTATTCCCTCCATCTGTTTTTATCTTATCATTTTTTTCCATCAGATGCTATAGATATGCAAAAAATCCCATCTCCTTTCTCAAGAGATGGGATTTTTCCTGTTATCTTAACGCTTTTGCCCCAATATCCCTTCTGTATTGCATACCCCGGAAACTGATGCACTCCACGCCCTGGTAGGCCTTCTGAATCGCCTCTTCGATGTTTGCCCCCAGGGCCGTCACCCCCAGCACCCGGCCCCCGGCCGTGAGGATGCGTTCACCTTCGGCCATTGTCCCGGCATGGAAAACCAGCGCCCCTGTCGCTGCCGCTTCAGCCAGGCCCTGGATTTCATCCCCTTTAGTAATGGGACCGGGATAGCCTTCTGCCGCCATTACCACACATACCGCCGCTTCCGGCTTCCACTGAATCTGGATTTCATCCAGACGGCCATCGATCACCGCCTCCATGATTTCCACCAGGTCAGTCTCCAGCCGGGGCAGGACAGCCTGGGTTTCCGGATCACCGAAACGGGCATTGTATTCCAGCACTTTCGGACCATCTTTGGTCAACATCAGCCCGGCATACAATACCCCTTGATAGGGACGGCCATCTGCCGCCATCCCCTGGATGGTGGGCAGGAGTATTTCCCGTTCCACTACCGCCGCTACCTCGGGCGTGTAGATGGGGGCCGGGGAGTAGGCCCCCATGCCGCCGGTGTTGGGCCCCTGGTCGCCGTCAAAAATACGCTTGTGGTCCTGGGCGGAAACCATGGGAATAACGGTGCGACCATCGGTAAAGGCCAGGATGCTCACTTCCTGTCCTTCCAGGTATTCTTCCACCACCACCCGGTCCCCGGCAGAACCAAAGGCCCTTTCTCCCATAATCAGGTCCACGGCAGCTTCCGCTTCCGCCAGAGTCCGGGCCACGATTACCCCCTTGCCTGCCGCCAGACCATCGGCCTTAACTACGCAGGGAGCCCCCAGCTGGCGGATAAAGGCTTTGGCTGGTTCCGCCTCGGTAAAAACCCGATAAGCTGCCGTCGGGATGTTGTATTTGGCCATCAAATCCTTGGCCAGGGCCTTGCTGCCTTCCAGTTCAGCGGCAGCCCGGGTAGGGCCGAAAATCCTCAGCCCTTCCGCCCGGAAAGCATCCACAATCCCGGCCATCAAAGGCGCTTCCGGCCCCACCACAGTTAAGTTTATACCTTCTTCTCTGGCAAAGGCCAGCAGTTTTTCCACATCATCAGCGGCAATCTCTACACATTCAGCCAGGGCTTTAATGCCCGCATTGCCCGGCGCACAATAGATTTTTTCCACTCTGGGACTCTGAGCGATTTTCCAGACCAGGGCATGTTCCCGGCCGCCTCCGCCTATAACCAGCACTTTCAAGATCCCTTACCTGGTTCAAAAAACTTGACTGTTTTTATTTTCAGCCAAGTTGGCCCCCAGACCAGGATTTCGCCTCCTTTCCGAATACTTGATTTGCCCCCGCGGGGC
>NZ_BDLR01000051.1:0-311 GCF_002049395.1 Carboxydocella sp. JDF658
CCGCTGACCACTTCCTTGAAGCGGTCGGGCTGGGCTACTTCTACCTTACCGCTGCCTCGCACCACGATGGCCTTCAGGTTCTTGGAGCCCATAACAGCCCCTACCCCGGAACGGCCTGCGGCCCGGTAGCGGTCATTCATGACAGCAGCGATGGGAGATAGCCGTTCCCCGGCCGGACCGATGGTCAATACCCTGGCCTTGTCGTCTCCTGCCTCAGCCAGAAGTCCGTCAGTGGTTTCACTGACCAGTTTGCCCCAGTACTTGTCGGCAGGGCGGATTTCCACCTGGTCATCCTTGATGTAGATATATAC
>NZ_BDLR01000052.1:0-6118 GCF_002049395.1 Carboxydocella sp. JDF658
GGCGGGGACTTTCTGGCCAATCAACCACCGGTGCTGAAAATGTGTGAAGCGGCACCTGGAATTATCCATCTGATGGACCGGATGGGAGTAATGTTCAACCGCACACCGGAAGGACATCTGGATTTCCGGCGTTTTGGTGGTACCAAACACCATCGTACCGCTTTTGCTGGAGCGACCACCGGCCAGCAATTACTTTATGCCTGTGATGAACAGGTACGGCGCTGGGAAGCAGCTGGTCTGGTGCAAAAGTATGAGGGCTGGGATTTCCTTTCCATTGTGCTGGATGAGCAGGGGATTTGCCGGGGGATTACCGCCCAGAACCTGGCTAGCATGGAAATCAGGGCCTTCCGGGGTGAAGCGGTGATTATGGCCACCGGTGGCCCGGGCATGATCTTTGGCAAGAGTACCAACTCCACTATCAATACCGGCTGGGCGGCGGCGGCAGTTTACATGCAAGGCGCCTGCTATGCCAACGGGGAGTTTATTCAGATCCATCCTACTGCTATTCCAGGAGAGGATAAATTGCGTTTGATGTCCGAATCGGCCCGCGGTGAAGGCGGTCGGGTCTGGACTTACAAGGATGGTAAACCATGGTATTTCCTGGAAGAAAAATATCCGGCCTATGGGAACCTGGTACCGCGGGATATCGCTACCCGGGAGATTTTCCATGTCTGTGTGGATTTGAAACTGGGGATAAATGGTCAGAACATGGTTTATCTGGATGTTTCCCATATAGATCCTAAAGTGCTGGACCGCAAGCTGGGCGGGATTCTGGAGATCTATGAAAAATTTGTTGGGGAAGATCCCCGCAAAGTGCCGATGAAGATATTCCCGGGTGTCCATTATTCCATGGGCGGGCTCTGGGTGGATTACAATCATATGACCAATATTCCCGGATTGTTTGCTGCCGGGGAATGTGACTACCAGTACCATGGTGCTAACCGCCTGGGTGCCAACTCCCTGCTTTCTGCTATTTATAGTGGCATGATAGTGGGACCGGCAGCAGTGGCCTATGCCAGCGGTTTGAGCAAGTCGGCCTTTGCTCTGGAGGAAAGGCTGTTTGAACAGGAGCGCAAACGGCAGGAGGAAAAGGTGGAAGCCATTTACCGGATGAATGGCAAGGAAAATCCCTATCTGCTTCATGAAGAGCTGGGTAAATGGATGACCGATAATGTCACGGTAGTGCGCTATAATGACCGGATGGAAAAAACCGATGCCAAAATTCAGGAATTGATGGAGCGCTACCAGAATATCAATCTGGCGGATACCGGCCGCTGGTCCAACCAGAGTGTGATGTTTGTGCGCCATCTCTGGGGTATGCTGCAGCTGGCCCGGGTGATTACCAGAGGGGCTATTGCCCGCAATGAAAGCCGGGGTGCCCATTATAAGCCGGAGTTTCCCAACCGGGATGATGAAAACTGGCTGAAAACCACCAAGGCCTTCTATACTCCCGCTGGGCCACGGCTGGAATATGAGCCGGTGGATGTCTCCCTGATCAAGCCCCGGCCGCGCAAATACGATGTGGATAAATCGGAGGTGAAGGCCTGATGGCTGAACAAAAATACATTCACCTGCGGGTACGGCGGCAGGAAAGTCCCCAGGCCAAACCCTACTGGGAAGAGTTTAAAATCCCGTATAAGCCCAATATGAATGTAATTTCCGCCTTGATGGAAATTCAAAAAAATCCCGTCAATGCCCAGGGGGAAAAAACTACGCCGGTAGTGTGGGAATGCAATTGTCTGGAAGAAGTTTGCGGGGCCTGTACAATGCTAATAAACGGGGTTCCCAGACAGGCTTGCTCGGCTTTGATTGACCAGTTACAACAGCCTGTTGAATTGAGACCTCTGACCAAGTTTCCCCTGATTCGCGATTTGATGGTAGACCGCAGCATCATGTTTGAAAATCTGAAAAAAGTCAAAGCATGGATTCCTATCGATGGTACCTATGATCTGGGGCCAGGGCCCAAACTGGCGGCCAAAACCCAGGAATGGGCCTATGAATTATCCCGCTGTATGACCTGTGGTTGCTGCATGGAAGCCTGTCCCCAGGTGAACAGCAAATCCAAATTCATCGGTCCGGCAGCTATCTCCCAGGTGCGCTTGTTCAACACTCATCCGACCGGGGAAATGAACAAGGAAGAGCGGTTGGAAGCCATTATGGGAGATGGGGGGATTACGGATTGTGGTAATTCCCAGAACTGTGTGCGGGTTTGTCCCAAACAGATTCCGCTGACTACCTCCATTGCGGATATGAATAAAGAAACGGTAAAATATGCCATTAAACGCTGGTTAAGAAAATAGCCAGTTTTTTGCCCTCGGTTAAACCGAGGGCTATTTTTTTTAGCATAGATTTGCCCTGCTGGTATCATACTAATGCCGGAGGTGATTTATATGCGGATTGAACAACAGGGAATTGAGGTTACTCCGGACATTATCAAGGCGGGTGATCTGGTCCGGATTCAGTACAATGGCTTACTGGCCCGGTCGGGAGCTGACCAGGTGTACTTGCATGTGGGTTATGGGGATAAATGGGAATATGTTTGTGATTACCCCATGCAGAAAACGGCCAATGGCTGGCAGAAGGTGCTGTCAGTAGAACATCCCGGCAGCCTCAATTTCTGCTTCAAGGACAGTGCCAATAACTGGGATAACAATAATGGCCTCAACTGGTCAGTAGCTATCAACAACAATTTGCGAGCCTGATGGAGGTGAAGACGGTGCATCATATCGCCATTGAGGGCACAGGGCACCTGGTCAATGGTGTAGTAGCCGGGCCCCTGCCGGTAGCCCGCGGGGGTTCAGTGACCATTATCTACAATGGCCTCCTGGCCAATAGCGGTGCTAGCCAGGTATATTTGCATGCCGGCTATGGTCCGGACTGGCATGATTCCCTGGACATGCCTATGGTGCGGACTGCCCGGGGCTGGGAAAATACCATCCAGGTCCAGGATGTCCATGAATTGAATTTTTGCTTCCGGGATGCGGCCAATAACTGGGATAACAACAATGGCCACAATTGGCGGCTGGAAGTTATCTCCTGAGGAGGTGAAATGATGGTGGAAATGAAACACACCAATTTCCGCGATAGTGATCACCGCTTGAAGGAGATGGCAGAAAGCCAGCTACAGGGCGGTGTGACTGTGGATCCTACCCCGATTACGGCTGGTCAGGAAGTGACAATCCTGTATAACGGCCTGCTGGCTAAAAGCGGAGCCCAGCAAATCTACCTGCATGTAGGGTATGGTTCCAATGACAACTGGCAGATGGTAACCGACTATCCCATGTATTTTACCGGCCATGGCTGGGAAAAAACCATAACCGTGGCCGAAGGGACCAGGCTTAATTTCTGCTTCAAGGACAGTGCCAATAACTGGGATAACAACAATGGCAATAACTGGTCCTTTATTGTTCACAATGGGCGCATGGTGTAAACCATGCCCTTTTTTTATCATATTTTTCCGTCCCGCTGGATAAACTAATCAAGTAAATCCAGAACGAAAGGGGGATGACAGTGCGTATATTAATGTATTCCTGGGAGTTTCCGCCCAAAAGCGTAGGCGGTCTGGCCCGGCATGTGCATGATTTGACTCTGGCCACGGCCAAACAGGGCCATGAAATTCAGGTTGTCACCTGCGGGGGAGATAACCTGCCTGCCTATGAAAATATAGAGGGGGTGGAGGTTTATCGCGTCCAGCCATATCATTTGCGGGCTCCGGATTTTCGCACCTGGATTTTGCAGTTGAACCTGGCCATGCTGGAATTCACCATGACTTTGCGGGATAGCCAATCAGCCCCCTGGGATATTGTTCACTGCCATGACTGGTTAACTGCATATGTCAGCCGGGCGATTAAACACGCGCAGAACATTCCACTGGTAGCTACCATTCATGCCACTGAATTCGGGCGCAACTGGGGGCTGCATGATGATAACCAGCGCTATATCAGTGATGTGGAGTGGTGGCTGACTTATGAAGCCTGGCGGGTGATTGTTTGCAGTCAATATATGCATAATGAGGTGAGATACATATTCTCTCTGCCGGAAGACAAAATCCGGATCATACCGAACGGCGTAAGGCCGGAGGATTTTCAGACCGAACCTGAACCGGATTTTCGCAATCGATATGCCCATCCTACCGAAAAAATCGTCTTTTTCGTAGGACGGCTGGTGCATGAAAAAGGGGCGCATGTCTTGCTGGATGCCATTCCGAAAATTCTCCATTACCATCCCCAGACCAAGTTCGTTATCGCCGGTCGAGGGCCGGCGGAAGGTTATTTGCGGCAAAAGGCCTGGGAGATGGGCGTGACAGAGAGAATTTATTTTACCGGTTATATCGATGATGTGACCCGTAATAAACTGTACCGTTCTGCTTCCGTTGCGGTTTTTCCCAGCCTGTATGAACCTTTTGGTATTGTGGCCCTGGAAGCTATGGCGGCCCGGACGCCAGTGGTAGTCAGTGATACCGGTGGACTGGGGGAAATTATTAAACATGGCGTAAATGGTTTGAAATGCTATGTAGGTTCTCCTGATTCCCTGGCCGATAATGTGCTGAAAATTCTCTGTGATCCGCCCTTTGCCCGGCAGGTGGAAGAAAGGGCCTACCGGGAGGTGCTGGAAATCTATAACTGGGACAAAATTGCCCGCACTACGGTAGCAGTTTATGAAGAAATTCTGGCAGAACAATAATAGAGAACGGAGGTCTGGCTATGAAAGCCATTATTATGGCGGGAGGGGAAGGTTCCCGACTGAGACCATTAACCTGTGACCGGCCCAAACCTCTGACGCCTTTACTGAACCGGCCGGTGATGGAACACATTGTCAATCTCCTGAAAAAACATGGCATCCGTCAGATTGGGGTTACCTTGCAGTATCTGCCGGAGGTCATTATGGAATATTTTGGCGATGGCAGTGACTGGGGGGTGGAAATGCGCTATTTTCTGGAGGAAACTCCCCTGGGCACTGCTGGCAGTGTCAAAAATGCAGAAGAATTTTTGGATGAACCTTTTATTGTTATCAGTGGTGATGCGCTGACGGATTTTGACCTGAGCCGGGCCATTGAGTTTCATCGGCAAAAGGGTGCCTGGGCAACCCTGGTTTTGACCCGGGTCCAGACACCTCTGGAATACGGGGTAGTGATGACTGATAAAAATGGCAGTATTTATCGTTTCCTGGAAAAACCCAGCTGGAGTGAGGTTTTCAGTGATACGGTCAATACCGGGATCTATATCCTGGAACCCCGGGTATTGCAATATATTCCGGCAGGTCAGCAGTTTGATTTCAGTAAAGATCTCTTTCCCCGCTTGCTGGCGGAAGGGAGACCGCTCTTCGGCTGTATCCTGGCGGGGTACTGGTGTGATATCGGCAATTTGCAACAATATGCAGAAGCCCATTATGCCGTGCTGGCCGGTGGGGTACAGCTGGAACTGGGCGGTCAACAGGTTGCTCCGGGGGTCTGGGCTGAGGCAGGGGCAAAAATCCATCCCCGGGCCTATCTGGAAGGGCCGGCTTTTATCGGAGCGGATACCGTTATTGATGCGGAGGCCTATGTGGGGCCTTTTACGGTGATTGGCCGCAATTGTCATCTCGGCAGCAAAGCCAGCCTTAAACGGGCTGTTCTCTGGGAAGGGGTAAATATAGGTGCCGGAGCAGAAATCCGCGGGGCTATCCTCTGCCGTCAGGTCAAGGTGGGTCAGGGGAGCCGGATTTATCAAGGTGCGGTGATCGGAGATGGTACGGTACTGGGCGAACGGGTTTATGTAGATGCCGGGGTAAAAATCTGGCCCCAGAAACGGGTGGAAAGCGGAGCCCGCCTGCGGGAAAACCTGGTCTGGGGAGAACGCCAGCCCCGTACGCTCTTCGGGCGCGAGGGGATTGTGGGAGAAATTAACCGGGAACTGACTCCGGAACAGGCGGTGAAAGTGGCGGCTGCTTTTGCCACTCTATTCCAGCCGGAAACTGCCCTGTTAGTCAGCACTGACCATTCTCCGGCGGCAGCAATGCTGAAACATGCTGTTCTGGCGGGATTGCTGGGAGCAGGGATGGTGGTCTGGGATGCCGGCATTCTGACCGGTGGTGCCAGCCGCTACTTGATTCGCAGTCTGGCTGCCAGTGGCGGGGGGCG
>NZ_BDLR01000053.1:0-2943 GCF_002049395.1 Carboxydocella sp. JDF658
TGCCCCGCGGGGGCAAATCAAGTATTCGGAAAGGAGGCGAAAGCCTGGTCTGGGGGCCGACTTGACTGAAAATAAAAATAGTCAAGTTTTTTGAACCAGGGATAGGCCAGGATGGGTGAACTGGAATGGGTTTATGGCCGTAATCCTGTACTGGAAGCGATTAAAGCAGGTAGAGAGCTGAACAAAATCCTGGTCGCCAAAGGCACCAAACTTCCCCCTAATCTTATGGCAGTCTTGCGGGAGAGTCGGGTACCTTTCCAGGAAGTGAACAGAGAGCGTTTGGACAGCATCTGTGGTACTTCCGCTCACCAGGGGGTAGCGGTTCAGGTAGCGGCCGCCTCCTATGTTGATTGGGAAGAGATACTGGCCCAGGCGGAAGCCAGGGGAGAACAGCCCTTGCTGATTTTGCTGGATGAACTGGAAGATCCTCACAATCTGGGGGCGATCCTGCGTACTGCCGAAGGGGCCGGAGTTCACGGGGTGATTATACCCAAACGTCGAAATGTGGGGTTGACAGGAACGGTGGCGAAAGCTGCTGCGGGTGCGGTAGAGTATGTACCGGTGGCCCGGGTGTCCAATCTGGTACAGATAATCAGGGAACTGAAAGAAAAAGGGGTTTGGGTAGCCGGTCTGGACGGAGAGGCAGAAAAAAGCCTTTGGGAACAAGACCTTACCGGGCCGCTGGCTCTGGTGGTGGGAGGAGAAGGCAAGGGTTTGAGCAGGCTGGTAAAAGAAAACTGTGATTTTCTGATTAAAATACCAATGTCAGGCAAGATTAACTCCCTGAACGCCTCCGTTGCTACAGCCATCAGTGTTTATGAAGTTTTGCGGCAACGCCAGCGCAAGGCTTGACTATGTCCAAGCCTGTGAGTATAATAGTTTATGTATCACTGCGACCCCGGGTAATACCAAATAGAGCGGAGGCGATGACCTTGAGTCTGAGTGCCCAACCGGATGCCTGCGAACGTTTTGAGGAAATGATTGATGAGGATGTGGTAGAACTGGCCAAGGCCGGAGACAATGCCGCCGCTGAGTACCTCATCAATAAGTACAAAAACTTTGTGCGGGCTAAGGCGAGATCCTATTTCCTGATCGGCGCCGACCGGGAGGATATTGTACAAGAGGGGATGATTGGCCTCTATAAAGCCATCAGGGATTTTCGCCCTGATAAGCTATCATCTTTCCGGGCCTTCGCCGAATTGTGCATTACCCGGCAGATCATCACTGCTATTAAGACAGCAACTAGACAGAAGCATATCCCATTAAACTCCTATGTCTCCCTGAATAAGCCTATTTATGACGAAGATTCTGATCGTACTTTGCTGGATGTGATTTCGGGTACTAAGATTACAGATCCGGAAGAATTGATTATCAGCAGGGAAGAATTCGATGACATTGAGGAGAAAATGGGGGAGTTGCTCAGTTCGCTGGAATGGAAAGTGTTAATGTCCTATCTAGACGGCAAGTCCTATCAGGAAATAGCAGTTGACCTTAAGAGGCATGTTAAGTCCATTGATAATGCTTTGCAACGGGTAAAAAGAAAAATAGAAAGATATCTGGAAAAACGGGACTGTGGCTAAATTGGCAGGGTTTACTTCTTGACCATTGGTGCAAGGAAGGCTATAATAGATTTTGTCAATGACGTAACAGTTCTTCGTCGCGGGGTAGAGCAGTTGGTAGCTCGTCGGGCTCATAACCCGAAGGTCGGAGGTTCAAGTCCTCCCCCCGCAACCAATAAGGCGGCGTAGCTCAGTTGGCTAGAGCATGCGGTTCATACCCGCAGTGTCGGGGGTTCGAATCCCTCCGCCGCTACCACTAAGGTCAGGTAAACCAGCCTATGGCTGGTTTTTCTTTTTACATATAATCAATCTTATTTAGCCCAAAATACTACAAAAAATATATGTAGGAGGTTTGAAGAGATGGCAAAGGCAAAATTTGAAAGAACTAAGCCTCACGTAAACGTGGGCACCATCGGTCACGTTGACCATGGTAAAACAACTACCACTGCTGCGATTACTGTAGTTCTGGCAACTCAAGGTAAGGCTGAAGTCAAGCGTTATGATGAGATCGATGCCGCTCCGGAGGAAAGGGAAAGAGGCATTACCATCAATACTGCTCACGTTGAGTATGAAACCGACAAGCGTCATTATGCTCACGTAGACTGCCCTGGTCACGCTGACTATGTTAAGAACATGATCACCGGTGCTGCCCAGATGGACGGCGCTATTCTGGTTGTATCCGCTGCAGATGGTCCTATGCCTCAGACCCGGGAACACATCCTGCTGGCCCGTCAGGTAGGTGTGCCTCATATCGTAGTCTGGCTGAACAAGGCTGACATGGTGGATGATCCCGAGCTGCTGGAACTGGTTGAAATGGAAGTGCGGGAGCTGTTGAATCAGTATGATTTCCCCGGTGATGACATTCCTGTTGTTGTCGGTTCCGGCCTCAAGGCGCTGGAGTGCGGCTGCGGCTCCCGGGATTGCCAGTGGTGCGGCAAGATCTGGGAACTGATGGATGCTGTTGACAGCTACATCCCCACTCCTGAGCGGGATATCGATAAGCCCTTCCTGATGCCGGTTGAAGACGTGTTCACCATTACCGGTCGTGGTACTGTTGCTACCGGTCGGGTTGAGCGCGGTACTGTTAAGGTTGGAGACGAAGTAGAAATCGTCGGTCTGAGAGAAGAAACCAAGAAGACCGTTGTAACCGGTGTGGAAATGTTCCGTAAGATGCTGGATCAGGCCCAGGCTGGTGACAACATTGGTACTCTGCTGCGGGGTGTAGACCGGAAAGAGGTAGAACGTGGTCAGGTTCTGGCCAAGCCTGGTTCCATCAAGCCCCATACCAAGTTCTTCGCTGAAGTATACGTGCTGACCAAAGAAGAAGGTGGCCGTCATACTCCTTTCTTCAACGGTTACCGGCCCCAGTTCTACTTCCGGACCA
>NZ_BDLR01000054.1:0-20351 GCF_002049395.1 Carboxydocella sp. JDF658
AAAGAATACATATACGGGGTATATGTAATAACTTAAAATACGGATTAAGTAGTATGATAAAGTTTTCCCTGCGTCAAATAATTTATGAAAACAAAAATATAAAGTGACGGGGGAAATTTATTAAAACTTACATAATACCAATCTAAGATGTATCAAGGTGGTGAGAATCTCAAAAAGGTAAGAAAATTTTTCAAATAAAAAAGCGGTTGAAAAGATTCACAAAACTAAACTAAAAAAGGAGAGAAGATAAAATGGAACAACCAAAATTAACTGTTATCCTTATTTCCGGAGAAATGGAAAAATTACATGCAGGTTGCTTGGTGAGTTCAGTAGCTGCCGTATCCGGCATGGAAGTAAACATTTTTGTAACAATGGATGCACTTAAAGCTTTCCGCAAAGATGTAATTGAATCCAAAAACTTCAAAACCGGTGAAATTGGCCAGGAGATGCTCAATAAGAACGTTGAACTTTTTTATCAGTTGTTAGAAAATGCAAGAGATATGGGCACCTGTAATGTATACGGTTGCGCAATGGCAATGGACTTAATGGAATGGAAGAAAGAAGATTTAGTAGACGTATTTGATGATATTATCGGTGTCACTGCTTTCCTTGGTAAAGCTGTAGGCAGTCAAATTATTGTAATGTAAATTGAAGGAGGTTAATAATATGTCTGAAGTACAAATTACAAAAACTATTGATGCTCGTGGTGCATTTTGTCCAGGACCATTGATGGAGTTAGTAAAAACAATTAAAAGAGGTAACGTTGGCGAAGTATACGAATTGTTATCCAGTGACAGTGGTTCGGCTAAAGATGTTCCGGAATGGGTTAGCAAGATGGGACATGAGCTTGTTTACAGTAAGCAAGACGGGAATTTTTGGCGTATAGCTGTTAAAAAATTGAAGTAATTTATTTTTTATTTTCGCACAGGGAGGTGAACCTGATGGCCAAACGCATTATCGTTTTAGGGAGTGGCGTGGCTGGTAGCATGGTGGCCAACCGCTTGGCAAAATCCATGCAAAAGGAAATATATAGTGGCGAAGTAGAAGTGTTGGTTATTGGGAACAAAAAACAGCACCTTTATCAACCTGGTTTTTTATTTATGTCCTTTAACGAAGGCACATTAGAGCAATTTTCCAGGGAACAAAAACATCTTTTACATCCAAAGGTTAAGTTTATACTTGAAGAAGCTACAAAAATTGATACAGCCAACAACACTGTAACCACTACTAAGCAATCCTATAATTATGATTTTCTGGTGATTGCAACGGGGTCGTACCCGGATTTCAATTCAGTTCCCGGGCTGGCTGAGGCTTCACATAATTTCTATACGCCTGAAGGTGCTGCGAAGTTACGTGATGAACTCTTCAAATTTAAAGGTGGTACAATCTTAATGACCATAGATGTTCCACACAAGTGTCCTGTTGCTCCGCTTGAGTGGATTTTTATGGCAGATGAACTGTTCAGAGATTTAGGAATTCGCGATAAAGTAACACTTAAGTATACTTATCCTATTGGCCGAGTTCATTCTCTGGAACCTGTTGCCGAATGGGCAGAGGCGGAATTTGAAAAACGCGGCATCGAGTATGAAGTTTTCTTTAATCTTGAAGAAGTTGATCCAAACAAAAAACTGGCATACAACATGGACGGAACCGCGCATCCTTATGATTTGCTTATCTCCGTACCGGCGCATGTCGGAGCAAAAGTGGTTAGGGATTCCAATCTTGGAGATGAAGACGGATTTATTCCCACTGACCGTTACAGTTTAAAAATGATTGGTCAAGACAATGTTTATGTTTTAGGTGATGCAACCAATCTTCCAGTAAGTAAAGCTGGTTCTACTGCTCATTATCAGGCGGATGTAGTTGTTAAAAATATTGTTAGCCAGATAAAAGGACTCCCTGCTTCTCATCGTTACAGCGGTAAAGCGTTTTGCTTTATTGAGTCAGGTTTGAATGAGGCAACCTATATTTGGTTTGATTATAAGACACCACCTCAACCTATGCCATCTTCTGAAATGTTGCACTGGTTTAAGCTTGCTTACAATGAATTGTACTGGTTATCCGTTCGTGGGATCATGTAAAGGGGGTGGTGAACCATGTCCCAACCCGCACAAAATGTTGTACACATCGTTCAAAATGACTCTGAAGCAGCAGGAAAAACCCATCAGCTGTTAGGCCTTCTCAATGCCGCCATTGATTCAATGGATGCTTCGGTAGTGCAAAACCTGGTCAGTACCGTGGTTCAAATCGGTGAAGTTGCCGATGAATTAAATACGCCGGAAATGCTTGAGCTTTTGCGAGAAGTTCAAAAGGCCGGTAAAAACCTCCAGTCTTTAATTGCTGAAGTAAATAAACTGCAGGAATCAGGCGCATTTGAGGTTTTAATTGAACTAGTAGGAATAGTAAAATCTGTAAAAGATTCTTCTACAGCAGGGGTTGTTACTGATATTCTGAAACAAGTAGTGGAATTAGTTTCGATGCTGTACCAAGTACTGGCTTTAGGTGGCGGCGAGCTTTTACTGGGTATGATAAATTCTTTGAATGAAGCCATAGAAGAAAACAAAAACAAACAACCCAAAAGCATGTTTGCTATTATACGGCAGTTGAATTCAGATCCTGATATCAAGAAGAGTGTGAATGTGCTGGTTTCATTCCTGAAAAAGTTTTCAGCTCATTTGAATCTGGAAAGGTAAGATAAAAATATATATAAACCCCCACCGGTCCAGTAAACCGATGGGGGTTTTCCTGCTTAGCCAAGAATCGCTTTCAGGTCTTCTTCCGGAGTGGTGATCAGCTGCAGGTTGTAGTTTTCCTGCAAGACCTTGAATACATTCGGAGTCACAAAAGCCGGAGGAGTAGGACCTAAGCGCATATTCTTGATACCCAGGTAGAGCAGGGTGGTCAGGATAGCAACGGCCTTCTGCTCGAACCAGGACAGCACCAGGCTCAGAGGCAGGTCGTTGACTCCGCAGTTAAAGGCATTAGCCAGGGCCAGCGCGATCTGGATCGCAGAGTAGGCGTTATTGCACTGGCCGATATCGATCAGGCGGGGAATACCATCAATGTCTCCCAGATCCAGGTGGTTGAAGCGATATTTACCACAGGCCAGGGTGAGAATAACGGTATCCTTAGGAGCCTTTTCCACGAATTCAGTGTAGTAGTTACGTCCCGGCCTGGCACCATCGCAGCCGCCTACCAGGAAGAAGTGCTTGATTTTGCCTGCTTTCACCGCTTCAATGATCTTATCGGCCAGGCTCAGTACCGGCACATGATGGAAACCGGTGGAAAGAGTGCCTTTAGGCGCTTCCGGCAAGGGCGGCAGAGATTTGGCTTTTTCAATTACCTGAGAGAAATCCCGGTTCTGAATATGGGGTACACCGGGCAGCTTCGCTACACCACAGGTGAAAATCCGGTCTTTATAGGCTTCAGCTGGCAATAGCACACAGTTAGTGGTTACCAGGATAGCGCCAGGGAACTCGGACCATTCTTTTTTCTGGTTCTGCCAGGCAGTGCCCCAGTTGCCCACCAGGTGGGGGAATTTCTTCAGTTCCGGATAAGCATGGGCCGGCAGCATTTCACCATGGGTATAGATATTGATCCCGGTGCCTTCAGTTTGCTTCAACAGCTCATACAGATCCAGCAGGTCATGGCCGGTGACCAGGATACCAGGGCCAGGCTTGCTGCCGGTTTCAACAGTGGTAGGTACGGGAGTACCAAACCGTTCGGTATTGGCCTTATCCAGCAGCTCCATAGCCTTCAGGTTAATACGACCAGCTTCCAGTACCATTTCGATATGATGGTTCAGGTCAAAGTCCACGTTGGTAAGAGTAGTGAACATTGCTTTTTCCATAAAAGCATCAATTTCTTCATCGACATAACCTAATTCCCGGGCATGATAGGCATAGGCAGCAATTCCTTTGAGGGCAAAGACCAGCAGGTCCTGCAGAGCCGCAATATCTTCGTTTTTGCCACAGACCCCTACAGTGGTGCAGCCTTTGCCGCCGGCGGTTTGTTCACACTGGTAACAGAACATGTTTTCATCATCCTCCTCTTATCTTTTTTAGTGGTAAGCTCTGGTTAAATTGTAACACAGAACAAATAAAAAAAGTGTGACCGCAGCCACACTTTTAAATGTTTTTTCAACACTAGATGTTTTTACTGATATTATCAATCACAGCATCCAGGATGTCCGTATCATCGATAATCCGCGGTCGGGCGATATTTGGATCCTTCAACTCGCCACCTTCCTGGCGTAACAGCAGGCGCGCCTCTTCTGCTTTGCCCTCTTCTACTTCCACAATTACCTTGCAGTTAACATCAGCTATTTCCTCGAACCGCCCATAACCACTGGCCATGGGGCTGGCCGCTGCCAGGGGAGATTTGCTCATATCCACCGCATGAGCGGCAGAGCGCAAAGTCAGGCCAGCCAGACTGGGTGCTCCCTCAGCACCGGCCAGATTGGTGTCCACATTCAGGTCTTCATTGTAATGGTCATTGATATCCATATAAACTTTGTTAAAGCCAGCAGCTTTCAAGCGGGCTACCGTTTCACTGGCCCGTTTGAGATTGCCAAAATAGGCCTCAATTTGCATACACACCCCTCCAGCCTTGCTGTTTAATAATAGTGTAGCCGGAGGGGTGTAGAAAGATACTAAAGGACAGAGTAAATTTCCTTGCCCTCTTCTTCAATCCTTTGCCTTAATTTACCATTGCGTAGTCAATTGAGTTCAATAATATCCACCTTCAGGATGCCAGCTGCTTCGTCTATAGCCAGGTAAAGCTCAGCGGGCAAATTTTCCGAGTTTTTTTTTATATTTTTATCCAAACCACTCATTTTAATTCTCCTTCTGTCCTTCTGGCCAGCTCCTGAAAATGTCCCCCATCGCGGAACAAAATCCGCCTAGCGCAGCTTGCCACCAAACTCCGCAGCTACAGCAGTCAGGATCCGCTCCTGCCGGGCATTTACTTCTTCATCGGTCAAGGTACGGTCAGCCGCCTGGTAATAGAGGCTGAGAGCCATGCTCTTCCATCCCGCCGGCACCTGGGTCCCCTGGTAGACATCGAAGATTTCCACCCGCTCCAGGATTTCATCGCCCTGTTCCCGCACTACCCGCAACAGTTCTTGCGCCGGGGTTTCCACCGGTACCAGCAGGGCCAAATCCCGGGCAATGCCGGGGAAGCGGGCCAGGGGCTGGTATTGTTTCACTCCACCTGCAACAGCAAAGAGATTTTCCAGGTACATTTCGCCAGTTACAATCTCCCCGCTCAATTCATAGTTTTCCACCACATCAGGGTGAAGCTGCCCGATCAAGGCCAGTTCCCGGCCGCCAGCTACTGCCCGTGCCGTACGGCCCGGATGGAAGGTGGGCAGGAAATCCACCGGCTGCCAGCGTACATCAGTAATACCTAACAGCTGAAATAATCCCTCGGCAATGCCTTTGGCCCAGTAGAAATCATAGGGCTGGCCTGCCCCCAGCCAGCTGCGAGGGCTGCTGCCCAGGCCCAGGAAGGCCAGCTCCAGGCTTTCCCGTGGCAATTCTCCTTCCCCCAGGGGCAGGAAAACATGACCCTGTTCAAAAATGGCCATTTCCCTGAGCCGCCGGTTATAATTGCGTCGCGCTGTCTCCAGCAGGCCCGGCAGGAGAGTGGTCCGCATTTGTGATGCTTCCTCACTGAGAGGATTCTGGATTACTACCGCCCGGGCCAGGGGACTGCCCTGGGGCAGGTTCAACTTCTCCAGCTGGCCGGGATTGGCAAAGCTGAGATTGATCACTTCCGTCAGGCCCGCTCCGACCAGATAGTCCCGCACCCGGGCCGCCAGGGCCTGTTCCCGCTTCAAGCGTCCCTGGGTGGTAGCCATTACCGGCAAATCAGTAGGAATGCGGTCGTAGCCATAGAGCCGGGCTACTTCCTCAATCAGATCAGCTTCAATGCTCAGGTCCTGGCGCCGGCTGGGAACTGTTACTACCAGTACGCCCGGTTCCGCTTCGTTCACGGTCAAACCCAGGCGTTCCAGCAGCTCAGCAATTTCTGCAGAGGTCAGCTGCAGCCCCAGATAGGAATTAACCCGCTGGGTTTTCAGCCTGATCACCGGTGCCTGCCACTTTTCCACCTGTACATCAACCATACCGGCTGCCACTTGCCCGCCAGCCAGCCGTTCCAGCAAATGGGCCGCCCGCCGGGCAGCTAATGGTGCCAGCTCAGGATCCAGTCCCTTTTCAAAGCGCAGGGATGCTTCTGACCTCAGCCCCAGTTTGCGGGAGGTCCGGCGCACAGTGGCTCCGGCAAACCAGGCCGATTCCAGCAGAATATGGCTGGTAGCCGCTGTTACCTCAGTATCCAGTCCACCCATGACCCCGGCCAGAGCCACGGCCCGCTGGCTGTCGGCAATGACCAGGTCATCATTGCTCAGCGTCCGCTCTTGCCCGTCCAAAGTGGTCAGCTCTTCGCCCTCTGCTGCCCGCCGCACCACAATCCGCTGTCCCTGCAAGGTATCATAATCGAAAGCATGCAGGGGTTGGCCTAGTTCCAGCATGACATAGTTGGTAATATCCACCACATTGTTGATGGGACGTACTCCCGCTGCTTGCAAACGATTTTGCAGCCATAGGGGTGAAGGCCCCAGCTTGACTTCCCGAATAACCGTTGCTGTGTAGCGTTTACATAGATCAGCAGCAACGATATCCACCTGGACCTGTTCCGCTGCCCCCGGCTGGTATTCCCGGTAATCCAGGGCCGGCAGGCGCACTTCCCGGCCCAGTAAAGCCGCCACCTCATAGGCTACTCCCAGCATGGACAGGCAATCCGACCGGTTGGGGGTGAGTTCCAGCTCCAGAACCACATCATTTAAGCCCAGAATTTCCTTGATATCTGCTCCCAGGGGGATGTCCGGAGGCAGAATCAGGATCCCGTCCTGTTGTCCTTCCGGCAGCAATCGTTTTTCAATCCCCAGTTCTTCTCCGGAACAGAGCATGCCATTGGACTCTATCCCTCTGAGTTTGCCCCGCTTGATTTTGATATCCCCCGGCAGCCGCGCTCCCACCAGGGCCACGGGCACCACATCCCCGGCCTGGACATTGGTGGCACCGGTAACGATTTGCAGCCACTCAGCTTCCCCGACATTGACCTGGCAAATCCGCAGCTTATCGGCATTGGGATGGGCTTCAATCTTTTCCACCCGGCCCACGACTACCTTTTCTATCCCTTCCCCCCGGTAGTGCAGGTTTTCCACTGCTACCCCGGAACGGGTCATTTTTTCTGCCAGTTCCTCGGGGGTAATCCCCGTCAAATCCACATATTCCTGTAACCAGTTAAAGGAAACACGCACTCTCTCTTCCCTCCAGTCTAAAATTGTTGCAGGAAACGCAAGTCATTATCAAAGAGCAGGCGCAGGTCATCGATACCGTATTTCAGCATAGCGATCCGCTCTACCCCCATGCCAAAGGCAAAGCCAGTCACTTCCTCGGGATTATAGCCGGACATGGCCAGTACATTGGGGTGAACCATCCCGGCCCCTAAAATCTCCAGCCACCCTGTCCCTTTGCAAACCCGGCAGCCCGCACCGCCGCACATCATACAGGAAATATCCACCTCGGCACTGGGTTCAGTAAAGGGAAAGAAACTGGGGCGGAGGCGGATTTCCCGCTCCGGTCCGAACATTTGCCGGGCGAACAGTAGCAGCGTACCCTTGAGATGGGCAAAAGAAATATCGCGATCTATCACCAGCCCCTCCACCTGGTGGAACATGGGAGAATGGGTAGCATCATCATCGCGTCGATAGACTTTGCCCGGAGCGATAATTTTCACTGGCACCTGAGGCCGCATGGCCTCCATGGTACGTACCTGTACCGGTGAAGTATGGGTACGCAGCAGAATTTCCGAGGTTACATAAAAGGAATCCTGCATATCCCGGGCCGGATGATCCCTGGGGATATTCAATGCTTCGAAATTATAGTAGTCATATTCTACTTCCGGGCCCTCCGCCACGGCAAAGCCCATACCCATGAAGATTTCCTGGATTTCCTCCAGCACCTGGGTGAGAGGATGCTTATGGCCTCTTAATACCGGGCGGCCGGGTAAAGTAACATCAATTTTTTCCCGGGCCAGCCTTTCCTGTTTGGCTTTTTCCTTCAGCTCAGCGGTTTTTCTCTCCAGAGCTGACTCCAATCGCTCCCTTACCGTATTGGCCAGCTGGCCGATGACCGGCCGCTCTTCCGGGCTTAGTGTTCCCATGCCGCGCAGGATTTGAGTCAGTTCCCCTTTCTTGCCCAGATATTTTACCCGTATTTCATTTAATGCGTTCAGGTCCTGAACCCCGCTGATTTCCTGCAGGGCCGTCTGTTCCATTTGCTCCAGTTGTTGCCGCACAGTCGCTTTCCTCCTTATGCCAAACTTTTTCCAACCGCCCTCGCCACAGGCTCCAGTTCCTGTAAGAGGCGGGCAAATTGCTCGAAATTGAGGGATTGTTGCCCATCACACAAAGCCTGGTCAGGCTCCGGATGCACTTCAATCAAAAGCCCATCAGCACCACAGGCTACCGCTCCCCGGGCCAGCGGCCCCACCAGCCGTCTTTGCCCGCTGGCATGGCTGGGGTCCACCACTACCGGAAAACCCACTTCCTGTTTGAGCCAGGCTACCGCCCCCAGGTCCAGGGTATTGCGGGTAGCCGGTTCAAAGGTGCGAATCCCCCGTTCACAGAGGATAATCTGATCATTGCCTTCCGCCAGAATGTATTCGGCTGCCGCTAACCATTCCTGCAGGGTGGCCGCCAGGCCCCGCTTCAGGAGTACCGGTTTACCCAGGCGACCGACTTTGCGCAAAAGGCTGAAATTCTGCATATTGCGGGAACCGATCTGGATGATATCCAGCACCTCTGCTCCCGCCCGCAGGGAATCCTCATCAATTACTTCCGAAACCAGCAAAAGTCCGTATCTGGCCTTGGCTTCAGCCAGTAATTCCAGGCCAGCTTCCCCCAGGCCCTGAAACCCCCTGGGACTGGTACGGGGTTTAAAAGCACCCCCGCGCATGACTTTTATTCCTAATTTGTGCAGCGCTTCAGCACAGGCCAGAACCTGTTGACGGCTTTCCACGGCGCAAGGACCGGCCATGGGCACCACCTGGCTGCCGCCAAAAAAGATCTCACCCACCTTCACCGGTTTAGGATTGGGGTTTTTCAATACCTGCATTTCCATCCCATGACCCTCCTTTTGCTTTAGAAATAAAATAAGCTTCGTCCCAAAATAATGGGACGAAGCCTGTGCTCCGCGGTACCACCCAGTTTCCGGCTGATAGCCGGCACTCATTAAGCATACGGGACCGTAAGTCCGATATGCCCCCCGGGATAACGGTCAGGGTGGCCGGCCGCACCTACTGGCCGAAATGGCGTTCAGCTGGCTGCTCAGGAGGGAACTTCGCTACGGCTAACCTGGCAGGGCTTCCAGTCGCCGACCCCGCCTCCCTGGGAGGTATGACCCGTGCTACTTTTCTCCGTCATCGCTTTTATTGTTTTGTTTGCTGAGTATTATATACAATTTTCGCGTTCAATGTCAAGTTATAAGCAAAATTTATCACCAGCTCAATCTGATAAAAAACTTTAATTGGACGAAAAAAAGTAATTTATGCTATAGTAACCATGAAATAAGATTAGCTTGAAGGAGATGAGGGTTGTGATCAGAAAAGCACTCACCCTGTTGCTCATACTGGTGGCCTTGCTGTCCGCAGCTTGCAGCCAGCAAACAGCCACTACCAGTGAGAAAAAAGAGCAGCCCAAGGTATTACGGGTCGGCCTCATACCCAACCAGGCCCCGGAGAAAATTAAAGCCAAATATGAGCCTTTCCGCAAATATCTCGAGGAAAAGCTGGGCCTGCCGGTAGAGCTGTTTGTTGCCACCAACTATGCCGGTGTAGTAGAAGCAATGGCTGCAGATAAACTGGATATGGCCTATTTCGGCGGTCTCACCTATGTACAGGCCAAACAAAAAGCGAAAATTCATCCTATCGTCACGGAGATTGACAGTGAAACCAAAACTACCAAATACTACAGCCTGATTATTACCCCGGCCAATAGCCCTATTAAAACCCTGCAGGATTTGAAAGGCAAAACCTTCGCCTTCGGGGATATAAACTCCACCTCCGGTTCCCTGTATCCACGGATTATGCTGGACCGGGCCGGGCTGAAGGTACCGGATGATTTCGCCAATATCATCTATACCGGCAAACATGATGCCACTGCTCTGGCTGTTCAGAATGGCAAAGTGGATGCCGGCGGCCTGGAGGGCCGAATTTTGAACAAGCTAATTGAAGATGGCAAAATCGACAAAAACAAAATCCGTATTCTGGCCAAATCTGACCCCATTGAAGGGTATCCCTGGTGTGTCCAGGACAGCATGGACCCTCAGCTGGAAGCAAAAATAGTGGACGCTTTTCTCAGCATCAAAGATCCGGAGTTGCTCAAGCTTTTACGGGCTGAAGGCTTTGCCAGGGTTAAAGCCGAAGACTACGCCTATGTAGAACAGGAAGCCAGACGACTGGGGTTGTTAAAACAATGAAGCCGATCATACAGGTAGAGAATGTCAGCAAGGTCTATGGCAATGGTACCCAGGCCCTCAAAGAAGTGTCTTTTTCAATCCAGGCGGGAGAACGGGTGGGAATTCTCGGGCCCAGCGGCTCCGGGAAAACCACCCTTTTCCGGCTTTTAAACGGCTCGCTATTACCCACTTCCGGCAGAATCTCGGTGCTGGGGCAGGACCTGGACAGGCTCAGCCATCGGGAATTGCGCCAGCTTCGCACCCGCATCTCCCTGATCTATCAAAACTATAATCTGATTTCGGAACTTAGTGTTGCCCACAATGTCTACATGGGCCGTCTGGGCAGTATCTCTCCCTGGCAGGTCTGGCGCTCCCTCTGGTGGCTAACTGCCCGGGAACGGGAGGAAATCCAGGCAGTACTGGCCAGTGTCGGTCTGGCCGATAAACTGGAAGTGAAGGCCAGTGAACTTTCCGGGGGTCAGCAGCAACGGGTAGCGATTGCCCGTACCATCCTGGCCCGGCCGCAAATTATCCTGGCTGATGAACCCATTGCTTCGGTGGATATCAACACTGCCCATCTTTTGCTCAATACCCTTCGGGAACTCAACGAAAATCACGGTACCACCCTGTTGTTCAACCTGCACCAGGTGGACTTTGCCCTGACCTACTGTCAGCGTCTGCTGGTCTTGCACAGAGGCCAGCTGGTCTATGATGGCCCACCGGAGGCTTTCCCCGGACCGGGGAGGTGGGCTGATGCTTAAGCGAATGATGCGCCATCTGACTCTGATCCTCTTTCTGCTGCTGCTGGTCAGCTGGAGTTTCAGCTATACTAAATTCCAGCCCGCTGCTTTCCGGGAAGCCGGTAACCTGAAGAACATGCAGGCCTTTCTGCTGGGCCTCTGGCCCCCGGATTTCAGCCCGGAATTTCTCAGAACTGTGGGCAAACTTCTGCTGGAAACCCTGGCTATTTCCACTGCCGGTACCGCCCTGGCAATCATGGGAGCCATTCCCCTGACTATCCTGGCTACCCCGCCCCGGGGTGAAGAGCTCTCCCGGGTCGCGCAGGGAACCCTGCCCTGGCTGCTGCGCTGGGGATTGTATTATCTCAGCCGCTCGCTTTTGAATCTCTGCCGGGCCGTCCCCGAGCTGCTCTGGGCCCTGATCTTTATCACCGCTGTCGGTCTGGGCCCTTTTCCGGGTGTACTGGCTCTGGCTACCCACAGTCTGGGCATTCTGGGCAAACTCTATGCCGAAATTCTTGAGGCGACTGACCAGCGGCTGGTAGATACGGTGCGGGCTACTGGCGCCTCTGAGCTGGCGGTGCTGCTTTATGCCCGCATTCCTGTAAATCTGCCGGTACTGCTCTCCTATACCCTCTTTCGCTGGGAATGCAACATGCGAGCTGCTACCGTCCTGGGTTTTGTGGGAGCCGGCGGGATCGGTACCCAGCTAACCCTCAGCATGCAGTTGTTTGCCTATCACGAAGTAGCTACTCTGGTGCTGGTTATTCTCCTCCTGGTTCTGGGGCTGGATTTACTGGGACAATTTATCCGCAACAGCCTGCTAAACCAGCCAATCACCTGCAAAGATGAACTGGAATAGAATAATGTTTTTCGCCTCTAGAAAAACTAATGCTGATCAAGGAGACAGGAGGCGAGAAACTTTGCAGTACCAGCAACAAAAAACCCTGCCCAGGGTAGCATATTTTTGTATGGAATATGGTCTTCACCCCCAGCTCCCTATTTATGCCGGTGGACTGGGAATTTTAGCCGGTGATTATCTCAAGGCGGCCCGGGACATGGGCTTGCCGGTAGTAGGTATCGGTATCCTCTGGGCTCAGGATTATACTGAACAATACATCGGGGCCGATGGTCGTCCCTATGATGTTTTCCCGACTTATGACTACAGTTTCCTGCAGGACACAGGTGTAACGGTTACCGTGAATGTGCGGGGCGAGGAAGTGGTTTGCCGCATCAAAAAAGTGGACCAGTATGGCAATGCTCCCCTATACCTGCTGGACACCAACTATCCCGGCAGCCGTCACGGCTGGATTACCTCCAAACTCTACGGCGGCAGCAACCAGGACCGGGTGGCCCAGGAAATTGTGCTGGGTATCGGCGGAGTGCGGGCTCTGAGGGCCCTGGGCATAGAAGTGGATATTTATCATTTCAATGAAGGCCATGCGGTTTTTGCCGGGCTGGAACTGATCCGGGAAAAAATGGCCCAGGGCCTCTCTTTTCAGGAAGCCTGGCGGGCCGCCCGCCGCCAGATTGTCTTTACTACCCATACACCGGTTCCGGCCGGAAATGAGGTGCATGACCACGGACTCCTGCAATTTATGGGCGCCTATAATGGCCTTACCTATGAGCAAATGCGTCTGATCGGCGGCGATCCCTTTGGCATGACGGTAGCCGGTTTGCGGCTCTCCTGTATTGCTAACGGAGTCTCCCGTATCCACGGGGAAGTAGCCCGCCGGATGTGGAAGCAGATAAGCAATTCTGCCCCCATCATTTCCGTCACCAATGGAGTACATGATCGAACCTGGCAGGATCCGGCCATCTGGGATGCCTATCAGAAGGGACAAAGTCTCTGGCCGGCCCACCAGGCAGCCAAACAGCGCTTAATCGATTTCATCCGCCAGCGTACCGGTACGCCTTTAAATCCCAGTGCCCTGCTGGTAGGATTTGCCCGGCGGGCTGCCCCGTATAAACGCTCGGACCTGATTTTCCGCAATACTTCCCTGATCGAGCCCCTGCTGCTGAACGGCAAATTGCAACTGGTCTTTTCCGGTAAAGCTCATCCTGCTGATGAACATGGCAAAAATATTATCGCCGACCTGGTCAAAATGGACCGCCGCTTTGGCGATGCCGTCGTCTTCCTGGAAAACTACAACATGGAAGTGGCCAAATACCTGGTTCAGGGCTGTGATGTCTGGCTCAATAACCCCAGGCGGCCCTTAGAAGCCAGCGGTACTTCGGGCATGAAGGCTGCCATGAATGGAGTGCTGAACCTGAGTGTCGTGGATGGCTGGGTAGCCGAAGGTCCCCAGCATGGTATCAGCGGCTGGCTGCTGGACCATGTAATTGAGAAAAATGCCGCCCACTGGGATCAGGACGCCGAGGATCTGAAGGCCCTCTATCATATTCTGGTCAATGAAGTAATCCCCACCTACTATGAAGACAAGGACCGCTGGGGCCGGATGATGCGGGCCAGTATCGAAATGTCCCGGGAAAAATTCTCCGCCCATCGTATGATCCGGGAATATTATGAACAGCTCTACAGCAAAGGGGGTCGTGACCCTGAACGACGCACCTTTATCCATATCACTCCCGAAGGTATGGATATTTTTCAGTCTGTGCTGCCGGAAGCCGCCCATTAAAAAAGAGCCCATCTCCGGGCTCTTTTTTACAGTCCTTTACCTTTTTCCCTGGCTATGCGCAGCATTTCACCCACCGAGGCCCGGCGGGCAAACCCCCGCCTAAACGACGGAGTTCTGACGAATAGTTTCATACATCAGGATACCGGCAGCCACAGCCACATTCAGGGATTCGGCCCCTCCCGGCATGGGAATGGTTACCCGCTCCCGGGCCAGAGCCAGCAATTCAGGACTCAACCCCCGGCCTTCATTGCCCAGCAAAAGCAAGCGGGGCTGTCGCCAGTCTAACCGGTAATAGGGAACTGCTCCTTCCAGGGCAGTAGCTGTTACCCACCAGCCCAGTTCTGCTGCTGCCCGAACAGCGGCCAGGCTGTCGGTCAAATCCCGGCAGGGCAGGTGAAAGATGGCACCCATGGTGGCCCGTACCGTTTTAGGATTATACAGATCGCAGCTATCCGGGGTGGTCCAAACCTCCCTGATACCGGCGGCAAAGGCAGTGCGAATGATGGTCCCCAGATTACCTGGATCCTGAATCCCATCCAGCACCAGTATTATTCCCCGCCCAGGCCGGGGGAGGGCAAAATCCTGCTGCCGTACCGGCACCACCGCCACCAGACCCTGCGGCGTCTCAGTGGCGCTGAGTTTGGCCAGCACCCCTTCACTAACCTCCTGGCAAGGAATGGCTCGTTCCTTTAACTGCCGAAACAGGGCCTGTCCCCGCTCTTTACCAATCCCGGCAGCTGTATAATAAACTTTAGTAACCGGATAATCGGCTTTCAGGACTTCTTCCAGCAAGCGCACTCCTTCCACCAGAAAAGCTTGCTGTTCGCGGCGCCCTCTGGCTGTCAGCAGGCGAGCCCGCTCCTTGATTTCCGGATTGGCTGTGGAGGTAATTATCACTTTTAGCCCTCCATCCGCAGTTTTTTCAGGGATTTGTTATCTCCGATCACTACCAGGATATCATTATTCATAATCATGGTCTGACCGCCGGGAGCGACGATGATTTCCTCCCCGCGCTTAATAGCCATGATGTTAACTTTGTACTTGTTACGAATATTGGACTGCGCCAGTGTCTTCCCCACCAGGTCATCGGGGGCAATGATTTCCAGGATACTGTAATCCCGGGAAAGTTCAATATGATCCAGCACATTGCAGGAAACCAGGTTTTGCGCTACCCTGACGGCCATATCCCGTTCCGGATATACCACCTGGTCAGCTCCTACCCTGGCCAGCACCTTGCCATGCAGTTCATTCTGGGCTTTGGCGATTACTTTTTTTACTCCCATTTCTTTCAGCATGACAGTAACCAGAATGCTGGCCTGCACATCGGCCCCGATCGCCACGATAACCTTGTCGAAGTTGGTCAGGCCCAGTTCCCGCAAGACAGCTTCATCCAGTACGTCCGCTTCCACAGCATGGGTAACAAAATCGCGGATTTCCTGCACCCGGTCTTCATCCTTGTCCACCGCCAGTACCTCATGCCCCATAGTCGTCAGGGTCTTAGCCATTGCGGTGCCGAAACGCCCCAAACCAATAACGGCAAATTGTTGCATTTTGCCTGCCTCCTTTTAACCCACCAGAATCTTCTCTTCTGGATGTCTGATCAGATTCGGCTTTTCCATCTGGGCCAGAGCCATAAACATGGTCAGGGGCCCCAGCCGCCCGATAAACATAGTCATGGTGATCAGCAGTTTCCCGGCCAGAGATAGTTTAGGAGTAAGCCCCAGGGTTAACCCCACAGTGCCGAAAGCAGACACTGTCTCAAACAGGACAGTAAGATAATCCGCTTCCTCTGTGACGGTCAGAATCATGCTGACCAAACTGACTACACCAATGGCCAGGGCAGTGATGGCCATGGCCCGGTAGATTATTTCCTGGCCCAAACGGCGTTCAAACACTTCCACTTCCGTTTTGCCCCTTACCACAGACCAGACTGCCGCAGCCAGGGCTCCGAAGGTGGTGGTCTTGATCCCGCCCCCGGTCGACCCCGGGGAAGCCCCGATAAACATCAGCATAATCAGGATGATAACCGTAGTCGGACGGATATGGGCCAGATCCAGGGTATTAAAACCGGCAGTACGCGGGGTAACTGCCTGAAAGAGACTGGCCAGAATTTTGGTATCCCAGGCCAGGGGCCGCAAAGTAAAGGGGTTACTGAATTCCAGAAAATACACGGCAACCGCACCAATGATCACCAGAGCCGAAGATATAGCAAAAACCATTTTACTGTGCAGGGACAACTGTTTCCATTTCCGGTGTTTCCCCCGGTGAATTTCAGCAATAACAGCAAAGCCCAAACCGCCCAGGGTAATCAGAGCCATCACCGTCAGATTGAGGCCCCAGTTACCCACTTCACTGGTAAGACTGGAAAAATTGCCGAACAGGTCAAACCCGGCATTGCAAAATGCACTTATACCATGAAAGATGCCATACCAGAGAGCTTGTCCCCAGCCCAGGCGCTCATGCAGAAAATACGCAATCAAAAGGGCACCTGTGCCTTCAATGATAATTGTGGTAACCAGCACATACCGGGCCAGCTTGACCATCCCCTGTAATGACCACTGGTTCAGAGATTCCCTGATCAGGATCCGTTCCTTTAACCCAATTTTCCGCCCCAGCAAAACAAAGATGTAGGCGGTCATGGTCATAAAGCCCAATCCCCCTATTTGAATAAGGCTGAGCAACACAATCTGCCCAAACAGGGTAAAGGTGGTGGCTGTATCCACCACAACCAGGCCAGTTACGCAAACGGCTGAAGTGGCTTCAAACAGGGCATCCACAAAAGCTAAGCCCTGCCCGTTTTTAGTGGCAATGGGTAAGGTAAGCAGGAAAGCACCCAGCAAAATAACAGTTGCAAAACCAATTACCAGTACCCTGGCCGGAGCTGTCAGCCAGGTCCAAATCCTTCGCATAAAATGAGCCTCCCCGGTTTTTTCAGGGTTTTTCGCCATAGATGTAAAGGGCATGGCAATGCCATACCCTTTTTTATTCTTACCCGGTATTCAGCTTGCAATTACAGGCTGGCCTTGGCTTTTTCCACCAGCTGGCTGAAAGCCTGCATATCATTGACAGCCAGGTCGGCCAGCATCTTCCGGTTGATTTCGATACCGGCCTTTTTCAGGCCATTGATCAAGCGGCTATAGGAGATGCCATTCATCCGGGCAGCAGCATTGATCCGGGCAATCCACAGTTTGCGGAATTCGCCCTTGCGATCCTTCCGGTCCCGGTAGGCATACATCAGGGACTTCATCACCTGCTGGTTAGCCATGCGGAATTTCTTGGACTTAGCACCCCAGTAGCCTTTGGCCAGTTTCAAAATCTTTTTATGTCTTCTCCGTGTTACGGTACCACCTTTAACGCGCGGCATTGACCTTTACCTCCTTTAGTAGGGCAACAAGACCCGCAGTTTTCTTTCATTGGTTTTGTCAACTACTGTAGCAGTGCGCAAACGGCGCTTGCGAGCCGGAGCTTTCTTCTCCAGAATATGGCTGTGGAAAGCTCTTCTTCTTTTGAACTTTCCAGTTCCGGTTTTCTTGAAACGTTTAGCTGCACCGCGGTGGGTTTTCATCTTCGGCATAGCAGGATCCTCCTCCCTAGTCGTGTTGTTTTGGTGCAAGAATCATTATCATATTCCTGCCTTCCACTTTGGGGGCCCGTTCCACAACGGCATAGTCCCGGACATAGTCGGCCAGCCGTTCCAGCAGCTGTTGGCCCAGCTCGGGGTGAGTGATTTCCCGGCCCCGGAACATGATGGTGGCCTTGACTTTGTCGCCATCCTTCAGAAAGCGCAGGACATGATTGGCTTTAACTTCAAAATCATGCTGCTCAATACTGGGACGCAGCTTAATTTCCTTAACACTGATCACTTTCTGTTTTTTCCGGGCTTCCTTTTCCCGTTTAGACTGCTCATAACGGTATTTGCCGTAATCCATAATCCGGCACACCGGCGGTTTGGCAGTAGGAGCCACCTCCACCAGGTCGAGATTACGCTCGGCCGCAATGCGCAGGGCATCCTTGATAGGCATGATGCCCAGCTGTTCCCCGTTTTCGTCCACTACGCGGACTTCCTTGACCCGGATCTCCTCATTGATACGCAATTCCTTGCTAATAATCAGTCACCTCCTGCTGAAATTACAAAAAGGCGGATGGATATCCATCCGCCTGAAAGTCCTCACTCTACGGCCAAGCCGTAATGTTCGACCCTATCAACCTCAGTGACCCGCTGTCCTGAGGTGAGAAGCGGATGGCTTCTGCTTGGTTGTCTCACTCAGCATAGTATAACATCCAGACCGGGATTAGTCAAGAGCTTTTTCCCGAATTTCCAGCAAGACCCTTTCCTGCAGTTCTTCCGGAGTCATGCTGCCCAGATCTCCCTGGCCCCGACGCCGTACGGCAACGGTACCAGCTTCCACTTCCCTGTCCCCCAGTACCAGCATATAGGGGACTTTCTCCAGCTGGGCCTCCCGGATTTTGTAACCAATCTTTTCATTGCGGTCATCCAGCTCTACCCGGATGCCAGCCCCCTGCAGCTGCTGATACAGTTTCACGGCGTAATCCCGGGCCCGGTCGGTTACAGTCAACAGCTTAACCTGAACCGGTGCCAGCCACACCGGGAAAGCCCCGGCAAAATGTTCGGTCAGAATGCCAATAAAACGCTCGATAGAGCCAAAGACCACCCGGTGAATCATTACCGGCCTGTGTTTTTGCCCATCTTCACCCACATAGGTCAGGTCAAATTTCTCCGGCATCTGGAAGTCCAGCTGAATGGTACCGCACTGCCAGGTCCGTCCCAGGCAATCCTTGAGGTGGAAGTCAATTTTAGGTCCGTAAAAGGCGCCATCCCCTTCATTGACCTTGTATTCCATCCCTCTGGCCTCCAGCGCCTCCCGCAGGGCACTGGTAGCCAGCTCCCAGATCTCATCTGACCCCATGGAGTCCTCCGGTCGGGTGGACAATTCCACTTTGTATTCGAAGCCGAAAGTGGAGTAAAATTTGTCGATTAACTCGATTACTCCCAGAATTTCGTCCTTAATCTGCTCTGGCAACATGAAGATATGGGCATCATCCTGGGTAAAACAGCGCACCCGCATCAAGCCATGTAATACCCCCGATTTTTCATGGCGATGGACCAGCCCCATTTCCCCATAGCGCAAGGGCAAATCCCGATAGGAATGGAGCTGGGACCGGTAGACCAGAATAGCTCCAGGACAGTTCATCGGTTTGACAGCATAATCTTCGTCATCGATTTTAGTAAAATACATATTTTCTTTGTAGTGGGCCCAGTGGCCAGAACGCTCCCAGAGCTGCCGGTTCAGAATGATAGGAGTACGGATTTCCTGATAACCCGCCTTGCGATGCTCTTCCCGCCAGAAACTCTCCAGTTCATTGCGAATTATCATCCCTTTGGGGAAGAAGAAAGGAAAACCAGGGCCTTCATCCATAATATCAAACAGCTTCAATTCCTGGCCGATTTTGCGATGATCCCGGCGTTTGGCCTCTTCCAGCCGGAACAGATACTGTTCCAGGTCTTCCTTTTTGAAAAAGGCAGTAGCATAAAGGCGCTGCAGCATCTTGTTCTTTTCACTGCCCCGCCAGTAGGCTCCGGCAATGCTCATGATCTTGAAAGCCTTGATCCGGCCACTGGAGGGCAAATGGGGCCCGGCACAGAGGTCAACAAAATCCCCCACCTGGTAAATGCTGATCACCGCATCTTCCGGCAGGTCATTGATGATCTCCACCTTGTAGATTTCTCCCCGTTTCCCGAACAGGGCCAGCGCCTCCTCCCGGCTGATTTCCTTACGGATAAAGGGCAAATCCTCTTTGACCAATCGGGCCATTTCCGCCTCGATAGCGGCAAAATCCTCGGGAGTAAAGGTATGGGGGCTGTCAAAGTCATAGTAAAAACCATCGGCAATGGCCGGACCAATCCCAAATTTAGTACCAGGGTAAAGTTTCTGCACGGCAGCCGCCATAATATGAGCGGCACTATGGCGCAGGATTTCCAGCGCTTCCGGGCTCTCAGCTGTGATAATCTCCAGCGCCCCCGAACCAGGTAAAGGCTGATGCAAATCGATAATCCTGTCATTCATTTTCCCCGCCAGAGCGGCTTTGGCCAAACCCCGGCCGATACTGGCCGCTACCTCTGCTACTGTAGTTCCCTGCGGATACTCTCGCACTGAGCCATCTTTCAAAGTAATCTCTAACTGTTCAGCCATTGATTAAACCCCCTTTTTCTGCAGACCAAAAATAAAAAGCTTTCATCCCTATGGGACGAAAGCTCTGCTTCCGCGGTTCCACCCAAATTGTTTTGCCAGCTGGCAAAACCTCTCCATCCCGATAACGGCGGGCGCCGTCCGTCACTACTCACCAACCGGTTTTGGCAACGGCACTCCGGGGTGGTTTCATCTGCTCCTCTCCTTAGCAGGGCTTGCAGCCGGTGACCCCGCCTC
>NZ_BDLR01000055.1:0-6255 GCF_002049395.1 Carboxydocella sp. JDF658
GGGCAACACCCGTACCCATACCGAACACGGCAGTTAAGCCCACCAGCGCCGATGGTACTTGGACCGCAGGGTCCTGGGAGAGTAGGTCGCTGCCGGACACGAACTAACCCATCAAGCAGAAATGCTTGGTGGGTATTTTATTTGTGACAATAAAAAATGAAAAACAAAGAAATAATGAGAAATATAGCAAATGAGAGGGATATTGTTGCATGAATTGTATTAAAGGATAATTTTACAAATTGAAAGTCAAAGAAAGTCAAAGTAAAATCAAGATAGCGGGGCATACTAGAGGTGGAGGTGATAGTATGAGTTCTCTTAGTGATTATATTGAGCAATATATCATGGAGAAACTTGCAGCAGCTGGAGGAGCGGTTGAATTACAGCGCAATGAACTGGCAGCCAGATTTAATTGTGTGCCTTCGCAAATCAATTATGTAATCAGTACCCGGTTTACGAGGGAGCGAGGATTTATCGTAGAAAGCCGCCGGGGCGGTGGTGGATATATACGAATCTTGAGAATACAGTTGCCTGAGGAAAATAAGCTGCTTACTGAGCTTGACCACTTTGTAGGATCGCAGATTAGCCAGCGCCAGGCGGAGGATATTATTTATCGTCTTGCCAACGACGGAATAATAAATACCAGAGAAATGGCTATCTTGCTCAGCATCCTTGATCGGCAAACTCTGGATATGCGTTTACCGGAGCGCGATATGTGGCGAGCACGGTTATTAAAAGCTGCATTGCTGGGATTAATAAAACATGTGACCAAAGGGGGTTATGATGATGATCTGTGAACGTTGTCATGCTAAACCGGCTACCGTACATGTTACGAAAATAATCAATGGTGAAAAGACTGAACTGAATTTATGTCAGCAGTGTGCCAGTGAACTGGGGGAGTTTAAATTTGGGCAAACAGATTTCTTCAATTTGCTCGGAGGAGTTTTCAAGGAATTAACAGTTCCGAAAAGGAGTGAGACTGGCCACCAGTGCCCCAATTGTGGCATGACTTACGCTGAATTTGCTCAGGGAGGGCTTTTTGGTTGCAGTCAGTGCTATGAGGCTTTTAGCCACCAGGTGGATAATGTGGTGCGCCAAATTCATGGGGCCCCCCGGCATACAGGCAAGGTACCAGCTCGACGGGGTGGTAGTTTGAAAATTAAGCGCGAAATTGAGAAGTTACGTCAGGAACTGCAGCAAGCAGTGGCTCGTGAAGAGTTTGAAAAAGCAGCTAAGTTGCGAGATCAAATTAGGGAACTAGAACAGCGGGAGGTGAAATAATATGTCCCTCAGGGATATCATTAATAATGCGTTAAGTCGCTGGATGAATGGTAAAGGTCCGGAAGGGGATATAGTCCTCAGTTCCCGGGTTCGGTTGGCCCGTAACCTGGAAGGTACTCCTTTTCCGCATCGGATGCAGGAGGAAGATGGAAATAAAGTTTTAGCTGGTGTCAGACTGGCGGTAGAAAAAATGAATAATGAAAAGAAATGGCCAAAACTTGAGTTTACCCGTCTGGATGAATTGTCTCCGAATGAACGGGAAATCCTGGTGGAAAAACATTTAATCAGTCCCCAGCACGCCACCAAAAGCCGTTTTGGGGCTGTCGTCCTCAGTGATGATGAAACCATAAGCATTATGGTTAATGAAGAGGATCATCTGCGCTTGCAAGTTTTGCTACCAGGTTTGAAAGTCACTGAAGCCTGGGAGTTGGCTAATAAATTGGATGACGGGCTGGAACAGACTCTGGATATAGCCTATGATGAAAAAAGAGGCTATTTGACTGCCTGTCCGACCAATGTCGGTACTGGCTTAAGGGCATCAGTGATGATGCACTTGCCCGGTCTGGTACTGACAAAACAAATTGGCGGTTTGGTCAATGCTATTGGCCAGTTTGGGCTGACGGTCCGGGGCCTCTACGGTGAAGGAACAGAAGCAGCCGGAAACATATTCCAGATTTCTAACCAGATTACTCTGGGGCGCAGTGAAGAAGAAATTATTAACAACCTGCTGGCGGTAGTTAAACAGATTATCCAGCAGGAACGGCAAGCCCGGGAAAGATTGCGCCAAGAATGGGGCGAACAGCTCAGTGATAAAATCTGGCGCAGCTATGGCATACTAAGATATGCCCAGATGATTACCTCCCAGGAGGCCATTAACTTGTTATCCAATGTGCGCCTGGGTGTGGATCTGGGCTTGTTACAGGGAGTGGAATCTACTGTTTTGAATGAGCTGATGGTACTAATGCGTCCGGCTTATTTGCAAAAACTGGCCGGGAAAGAATTATCCCCGATGGAGCGAGATGTTCGCCGGGCCAAACTGATCAGGGAAAGACTAAAACTGTGTGAAGTGAAAGATTAAAAGGATTAAATGGAGGTGGTTAAAGATGTTTAACAGGTTTACTGAAAGGGCACAAAAGGTATTGTTGCTGGCTCAGGAAGAAGCAAGGCGTCTAAATGTTAACTATGTTGGCACTGAACAATTGCTTTTAGGCCTGATTCGTGAAGGAGAAGGAATTGCAGCCAGAGCTTTGGAAGCAATGGGTATTAGTTTAGAACAAGTGAGGAAAGAAGTAGAAGAGTTGACAGGACGGGGAGAAGGGCCAGCTCATGGAGCGATAGCCTTAACTCCTCGTGCCAAAAAGGTGCTGGAATTAGCCTTTGAGGAAGCGCGTAACCTGGGTCATAACTACATTGGTACAGAACATATTTTACTGGGATTAATCAAAGAGGGAGAAGGAGTAGCAGCCCAGGTATTACAGAGTATGGGTGCTGACTTGCAAAAAGTAAGAGAACAGGTATTGTTGCTTTTAAGTGGCCATGGAGCTGCTCCTGGAGTCAAGGCGGGAAATGGTAAAGGCAAAGCGGCTGGCGGCAAAAATGTTAAGACCCCTACCCTGGATGAATTCGGCCGGGATTTGACAGCTCTGGCCCGGGATGGCAAAATTGACCCGGTTGTGGGCAGAGAAAAGGAAATTGAGCGGGTTGTGCAGGTCCTGAGCCGACGCACAAAAAACAATCCGGTGTTAATCGGTGAACCGGGGGTTGGTAAGACAGCAATTGCTGAAGGTCTGGCCCAGCGGATTATAGAAGGCAAGGTGCCGGAAACTCTGGCAGATAAACGAGTAGTAACTCTGGACTTATCTTCAGTGGTGGCTGGCTCCAAGTATCGGGGTGAGTTCGAAGAACGGCTGAAGAAAGTGATGGAGGAAATCCGGCAGGCCGGTAATATTATCCTCTTCATTGATGAACTGCATACATTAATTGGAGCCGGTGCGGCAGAGGGAGCTATCGATGCAGCCAATATCCTTAAACCGGCGTTGGCCCGGGGCGAGCTGCAGTGCATTGGTGCGACAACTCTGGACGAATATCGAAAGCATATAGAAAAGGATCCGGCTCTGGAACGTCGCTTCCAGCCCATTATGGTCAATGAACCTACGGTTGAAGAAGCCCTGGAAATCCTGAAGGGCTTGCGGGATCGCTATGAAGCTCACCATCGGGTAAAAATCTCCGATGAAGCTCTGGAGGCAGCAGTCAAGCTGTCCGACCGCTATATTACTGACCGTTTCCTGCCCGATAAGGCTATCGACCTGATCGATGAGGCTGCTTCCCGGGTTAGGTTGCAGACCTATATTGCACCGCCGGATTTGAAAGATAAGGAACAGGAACTGGAAAATATCCGCAAGGAAAAAGAAGCGGCGGTGTTGGCCCAGGAGTTTGAAAAAGCTGCTGAACTGCGGGATAAGGAACAGCAGTTGCGCCAGGAACTGGAGGATTTGAAACAGAACTGGCAGCGGCAACGGAATCAGGGCGAAGGGGCTACCGTAACAGCTGATGAAATCGCTCATATCGTAGCCAGCTGGACCGGCATTCCGGTGAAGAAACTGGCTGAGGAAGAAAGTGATCGCCTGTTGAAAATGGAGGAAATTCTGCATCAACGGGTAATCGGTCAGGAAGAGGCGGTGTCAGCAGTGGCCAGGGCCATCCGGCGGGCAAGAGCCGGGCTAAAGGATCCCAAGCGACCTATCGGTTCCTTCATCTTCCTGGGCCCCACCGGTGTCGGTAAGACGGAGCTGGCCAAAGCCCTGGCAGAGGCCCTGTTCGGGGATGAAGATGCCATGATCCGCCTGGATATGTCCGAATATATGGAAAAGCACACCGTGGCCCGGCTGGTGGGGGCCCCTCCCGGATATGTGGGTTATGATGAAGGAGGCCAGCTGACTGAAGCGGTACGACGTAAGCCCTACTCAGTGGTATTGCTGGATGAAATGGAAAAAGCCCATCCCGATGTATTCAATGTCCTGTTACAGGTGCTGGAAGATGGCCGCCTCACCGACGGTAAAGGGCGGACGGTAGACTTCCGCAACACGGTGGTAATCATGACCTCCAATGTGGGAGCCAACCTGATCAAGAAGGAAGCCTCCCTGGGCTTTAAAGCCGGAGAAGCTGAAGATAAGCGAGATGCTTATGAGAAAATGAAGGATAAGCTGATGGACCAGTTGAAGCACACTTTCCGGCCGGAGTTCCTGAACCGAATTGATGAAATTATCGTTTTCCACCCGCTGGAGGAACAACATATCCAGCAAATCGTAGATTTGATGCTGGCTGCCTTGAACAAGCGCTTGCAGGACTTCGGCGTACAGGTTGAAGTGACACCGGCAGCCAAAGAAGTGCTGGTGAAGAAGGGCTATGATCCTGCCTTTGGGGCAAGGCCCTTGCGCCGGGCTATCCAGCGTATGGTGGAAGACCCGTTGTCGGAAGAACTGCTGAAAGGGACCTTTGCCTTAGGGGATACCGTTATCGTAGATGCGGAAGACGGCAGGCTGACCTTCAGGAAAAAGGCTTAAAGAATTACAGCCGGTGGTTAATTACCGCCGGCTGTGTTTGTGCGCCCGGCATGGGGTCATCTCCACATGCTAAACGAAGTGGTAGTACGGGGGTTTGTAACCCCCCTTCTACAAGATTTATACTTTGTTAAGGCTGAACTTTATGGGTTTCGATTATTTTTTTTAGCTCAATTAATTTCTGGCTTCGAACGGGACTAGTATTGTTTTTAGCCATATCACCATCTATTTGGTAGACAGAAAAAGGCCCGTTGATAGACCAGTAAGTATTATTTTTATCGGGTACTTTGTCTAAAAAGAAAAGATATGTTTGACCAGGAGATAATAAATCATAATTTTCAATGATAATTTTTTCGTTATTTTTTTCGTCGATAGCTCCATCTTGTCTGAAGATAAATTTATCACCTAGGTTGCCTTTAAGATTTTCAACTACTTGTACTTCGAAAAATGTTTTGGGCATAAATCCTGATAAATCATAGCCCTGGACTTTATTGACTTTTCCTACTACAATATGTTTAGCTTTTTTTGCTGCTTCTGCGTCACTAAGGATGTAGGCATAGCTGGCTTTTAAATTTATTAGGCTTGGTTCATTTAAATATTTGTAGCCTTTAAACAGTGTAATTAAGGCAAACAAGCTAGCAGCACAAATTATAAGGTATTTTTTGGTCATAAGTAACACCCCATTATCTAATAATAGTAATTACTGATAAATTGCATTAATTCCATTAATGTCATCTGAGCGAGGGATATAAGTGTAATAAGCTCTAACCTTGGTAGCAGGAATCATTAAACAACGATAGCTTTCGTTGGGTTCGTCTCCAAGACCAAATACATGTCCTTGTTCGTGACCTAATAGTGCTTGATAAGTTGTGGACGAGTATTTTTCACTATAATAAGTGTTTATTCTTATTGTGCCACCTTTAATATAAGTGGTGCTAAGGAATTCATAAGTCGGCTTAAAATAACCATCGACAGTAGTAGGGCCATCATTTGCACCCATTATTATAACTTTACCATTACCGGAACTGTCATAAGTCATACTAATTTTAGTAGAGGCTTTTATCCACTCATTCGCGGCATTATTGGCAGCAGTACGCATGTTGTTTGTTGCGCTGGAATGAAAGGAATAAGTTATTGATTTTGGATCACGCCATTTCCAACCAGCTAGTTTGTAAGCAAAGGCAGGTATGGAAGTAGTAAAAATAAGCATAAACATTAAAATTAAAATTGCAATTTTTCTCATTTTTTCAACTCCTTTATATAAAGGTTTTAGGACGCCCCGAACATATTGTAGATTAAAAAAACAACCAAATTTTATCAGTAGCGTTGCATTAATTTTATGAATGGTAGTCAACTATGTTTTGGTCATTACGCATTATGGTATATATGACATTTATGTAATTATATGTAATTAAGG
>NZ_BDLR01000056.1:0-2568 GCF_002049395.1 Carboxydocella sp. JDF658
TTCCTTATGGCTACTTTTGCTATGTGAAGTTGTCAAGGTTCGATTTGGAAGTAATTATCCAGCATTACCCAATGCAATCATCGACTTTCCGAGATGCTACTAAATTTCATTTTTGATATGGCGATTTTAATTGTTAAATATAAAATATAACACTCGTTGCCTATTGTCAATTATTTTTTACAAACTTTTTCCTTCACCCTTGAGTCAATCGAGTAGAAGGAGGTGATTAACCCCGTCCTCTCACACCACCGTACGTACCGTTCGGTATACGGCGGTTCACCAAGCTTGACGAATGCGATGATAACGTTCAGTCAAACTCTTCAAGCCCTGACTTTGCCAGTAGGCATTGTTCAGGGCGTTATTTAATTGTCGAGACATTCGCCAGTAGCCTTTACGGGCATTAGCCATTATATGGACTACTCGCTCCGATAGGCCCAAGGCCCGCAGCTCACGGTATCGGGTTCGGACACGTTTCCATTGTTTCCAGACGCACATCCGCAATCTTCGCCTTAGCCACCCTTCGATTTCCTGGAATACGCCCGGCGTTTCCGCCAGCGCATAGTATCCTATCCAGCCTCCAAGGTAGGCATTGATGCTCTTGATGCGGTCCGAAATCTTCTCTGCCCTGCTTCGTGATGTCATTTCCCGAAGTCTATTCTTTACTCGTTTAACTGTTTCCGGGGCTAATCTGATTCCTACTCTGTCTTTCCCTCTGTACATACTGAAGCCCAGAAACTTCCGCTTCCACGGCCTGTCTACCGCACTCTTTGTCTCGTTTACTTTGAGTTTTAACTTGTCCTCCAGGAAGAATTTAATGCTCTCAAACACCCGCTCCCCAGCTCGCTGACTTCGGACGTAAATGTTACAGTCGTCCGCATAGCGCACGAATCTGTGTCCTCGTCTTTCCAGTTCCCGGTCCAGGTCATCCAGCATTATGTTAGCCAGCAATGGACTCAATGGCCCTCCCTGGGGAGTGCCTTCTTCAGTGTCCATTACTACTCCGTTGACCATTACTCCGGCCTGAAGATAGCGGCGGATAAGTCTTAGTACCCGCTTGTCTCTCACTTTGCGGGCAACACGGGCCATTAAGATGTCATGGTTTACCCGGTCGAAGAATTTCTCCAGGTCCATGTCTACCACCCAGGTGTATCCTTCCTCTGCGTACTTCCTTGCCTGTCTGACCGCATCATGTCCCCTGCGTCCAGGTCTAAACCCGTAGCTGTACGGGGAAAACTCCGGGTCAAAGATGGGAGTAAGCACTTGCAGAAGAGCCTGCTGGATTAGGCGATCTATGACGGTTGGGATTCCTAATAACCTTGTTCCGCCGCCAGGTTTCGGGATTTCGACCCGGCGTACCGGTTGCGGCTTATAGGTTCCCGTGAGTAGCTCTTCCCTGATTCTGTCCCAGTGCTCCCTTACATAGTCCCGGAGGTCTTTCACCGTGACCTGGTCTATTCCTGGGGCACCTTTGTTCTCCTCCACCCGTCTTAGCGCTGCCAGCATATTCTGTCTGGCTACCACCTTCTCCATCAGGTCGTCACCATCGCTTCCGCGGGTTGGGCTCTCGGGTTGTGCCGGAGTTACACTCGGCCCTCCATGGGTCCCCTGCGGATTCACCGCTTCCTCCCCATGGCAGGCCCCATATGGGGTTTTCTGCTGTCTTTGTGTATCTCTCGAACGTGCCAAGTCCATCCCTCGCTTCGTGTTCGGCCCTTCACCAGTTTGACGTCAATACTGGCTACTATGACCTCTGCTGACTTCTGCCGGTTCAGCCAGGCCTTACAACCTGGGTTATTGGCATTACCAACATTTCCCCTGTTCGTCGGGCCGGAGGTTTGCCGCCGACTTCCTTCAGATTCCACCTCACGGTGGACACCCTTGTCTTAAGCTACGGCTACGCTACCTTCGCCGTTCGGGACTTCCACCCTATAGACAACGCCCATGCCGGGCGCACAGCAATGCAGGCACGAGGACTATCCTCGTGCCTGTTCACTATATACATATAGTGTTTTTCGCATAGAAATGTAACACGCTTGAATGAATTTTTTAAACTCCAGGGAGTTATCTTTTATCCGGAATAGTAGCCTTTATAACTTCACATATTCATCCCACTGCCACCGTGGCTAAAACATCAGGACTCAGCATTCCAATAATCATTGCAATATGAACTACTATAAGGAATGTGGCCACTCCAGTACTCCAATTTCTAACAAACTAATCCCGAACAGAGTTATTGCTCCAGATAAATAAAAACCTACTGCCAGAATATCTGCAATACCTCGCCACTTTCCGCTAGCAGTAAGAGGAATTACTGCCGTTTTGAAGAGATAGAGAAAAATTCCCATAAGCCCGTTTTGTGGTGATTACACTAATGTGCAAATCTTTGGCCAGCTGCCGGATCGAGAGGAGAAGCCTGTTTATATTCTATTAGAATTATCGTATCATAAAAGTAGAATATTCTACTAGGAGGCCAATTAAATGATTATAAGATCATCTACAATGCTTCGTAATAAATATAATACCATTTCCCAGCTTGCCCATGAAAAAGCAGAACCTATATACATCACA
>NZ_BDLR01000057.1:0-9111 GCF_002049395.1 Carboxydocella sp. JDF658
AAGTCTAATTTCCAGTTTTTAAAGAACAAATTTGGTACAAAAAATGAACGGTTAATATTACCGTTCAGGTTAAATCTCTAAATATATGATACGAGGAGGTGTAACATGTACCTTGGTGAAATTGCTCGGATTAAAATGGGGCTCGTGCTTTCCAGAAAAAAGGCTGAAATAGACTTGGAAGCTGTAGCGGAATATCCGATGATATCTCTTAAAAACATCCAGGAAGACGGAACGTTTACAGAGGATCCCGTCGAGAGCTTCAAGAGTAAGGAAATCATCGGCAATGAGTTTTTCACCCGTGAGGGAAATATACTTGTTCGTCTCAGTCATCCCAATACAGCGGTGTTGATTGACAAGGAACAAGAAGGACTGCTGATTCCTTCTTATTTCGCCAACATCGAAATTCATCATGCATCGGTACTGCCAGGTTATGTTGCGTGGTTCTTAAACACGGATAAAGTGAAGGGGGATTTGTTAAAGTTTCAGACGGGAACCCATATTCCTAGCACCAATAAACAGATTTTGGAAAAGATATCGATTCCTGAACTGGATTTGGATAAACAGCAAAAGATTACAGAAATACAGCAATTATATCGAAAGGAAAAGCGTTTGTATCAAAAACTAATGGCTGAAAAGGAAAAGTTCTATAAGGCGGTTACTTATTCAATCATAAAAATGAACGAAGGGTGAAGGAGAAACATGGAAAAAACAACGCAAGCTTATATCAACTCGGTTCTTTGGCAAGCATGTGACACATTCAGGGGAAAAATTGACTCCAGCATTTACAAGGATTACGTGCTGGTCATGCTGTTCGTGAAATATCTGAGCGATACATACAAAGAAAGGCTTGAAGAATATACCAAGCGGTATAACGGGGATCAGGAACGGATTAAGCGGGCAATGTCCAGGGAACGGTTTATCCTCGATGAATCTTCCACGTTCGATTACATTTACAGCAAGAGGAATGACCCCGAAATCGGCGTGATCATCAACAAGGCGTTGGAACGTTTGGAGAATGAAAACACAGGGAAGTTGCGGGGTGTGTTCCGCAATATCGATTTCAACTCCGAAGCGATCCTGGGCAAAACGAAAGAAAGAAATGCGATGCTGAAAACGCTTCTGGAGGATTTCGCCAAGCTGGATCTTCGTCCTTCGGTGCTTGAGGATGAGGACATTATCGGAAATTCGTATCAATACATGATCAACATGTTTGCCAGCGATGCTGGAAAAAAAGGCGGCGAGTTTTTCACGCCGCCAGAAGTATCCGAACTGCTGGCGAGACTGGTGAAACCTCAAGAAAATGATCGGATTTATGACCCCACTTGCGGTTCGGGTTCCCTTCTGATTCGCGTGGTACGGCAAGTGCCGAGCCGAAAAGTGGCGGTATATGGGCAAGAACGGAACGGTCAAACCCATTCCCTGGCATTGATGAACATGTACCTGCATGGCATTGACGATGCCAAGATTGAATGGGGCGACACCCTTGCTAATCCTTTGCATCTGGAAGACGGCAAGCTGATGAAATTCCAGGTGATCGTCGCCAATCCTCCGTTTTCGCTCGACAAATGGGCGATGGGTTTCGCGGGGGAAGGCAATAACGACGAGAAGTTCAAAATGGAGGCAAGCCTGGATCCCCATGGTCGATTTGCTTGGGGAGTGCCGCCCGCATCCAAAGGAGATTACGCCTTCGTCCTGCACATCCTTCATTCGCTTGCGGAAAACGGCCGTGCGGCGGTCATCCTTCCTCACGGTGTGTTGTTCAGAGGAGCAAGCGAGGCGAAAATTCGGGAAGAAATTATTAAACACAACCTGTTGGATGCTGTTATCGGATTGCCTGAAAACTTGTTCTTTGGAACAGGTATTCCCGCTTGCGTGATGGTCTTCAAGAAGAACCGTACGAAAAAAGAAGTTCTGTTTATTGATGCCTCGGGAGAAGGAAACTACGAAAAGGGCAAAAACCAGAACAAGCTCAGGGAGCAGGATATCCAAAAAATCGTTGAGACGTATGAAAAATACGAAGCCGTTGACAAGTATTCCTATGTTGCAACCATCGATGAGATCAAAGAGAACGACTACAATCTGAACATTCCGCGATATGTCGATACGTTTGAGGAAGAAGAACTAGTTGACATGGATGCAGTGAAAGAGAACATTGCCAATATTAAGCGGGAACTTCAGGAAGTAGAGCGGCAGATGGAAAAGTATTTGGAAGAGTTGGGGCTGTAGGTGATCAAATATGAACTCAGTAATTACCACAGAACAAAAAGGGTATTCAAGAACGTCTCTCGGGTTATTGCCAAATGATTGGAAGATAGTAAAACTGAGTGAATATATCGAGTCTTTAGATGCTGGAGTAAGTGTAAATTCGGAAGATTGTCCAGCTAATCCACCAGAAAAAGGAATACTTAAAACAAGTGCAGTTAATGACGGAAGGTTCTTTCCTACTGAAAATAAATTGATAAAACCAAATGAAATTCATCGTGCTAAGTTAAATCCAATAAAGGATTCAATAATCATTAGCAGGATGAATACCCCTGAGTTAGTTGGTGAAATAGGATACGTAGATAAAGACTATCCGCATTTATTTTTACCCGATCGACTTTGGCAAACAAGATACAAAGGTAATGTGTGCGGAAAATGGTTGGCATACTTACTAACAATCCCGAATCTCAAAAGGCAAATAAAAAATATTGCTACTGGTACAAGTAACAGTATGAAAAACATTTCAAAAACAGCGTTTTTATCTTTAGAAGTACCTCTAGTACCAATAAACGAACAACAAAAAATCGCAAACATCCTCTCCACCTGGGACAAAGCAATCGAGCTAAAAGAGAAATTGATTGAACAGAAAAAAGAGCAGAAAAAGGGCTTGATGCAGAGGTTGTTGACGGGGAAGGTCAGGTTGCCAGGGTTTAAGGGAGAATGGAAGGAAGTAAGGTTAGGCGAGGTATTGAAAGAAAGAAAAGAAACAGGGCATGTTCACCTTGAGTTATTAGCTATTACAGCTCAAAGAGGTATTGTTCGGAGAGATGAAGTAGACATTAAAGACAATTCAAGTGAAGATAAATCAAAGTATAAAAGGATTATGCCTTTAGATATTGGGTACAACACCATGAGAATGTGGCAAGGGGTATCAGGAGTTTCTAAATATGAGGGCATTGTAAGTCCTGCATACACGGTCCTGAAGCCTACGGATAAAGTTGACTCATATTTTATGGGGTATTTATTCAAATTACCGAAAGTGATCGACAAGTTTAGAAGATATTCGCAAGGATTAGTAGATGACACCTTAAATTTGAAATATGAAAATTTTAAGGTTATCAAAGTGAGGATACCTCAAGATGTGAACGAGCAAAAAGCTATTGCACAAATATTGATTTGTGTAGATAAGGAAATAGAATTTTTGGAAAAAGAACTTGAAGCCCTAAAACAACAAAAAAAAGGTCTCATGCAACTGTTGCTCACTGGAAAAGTCAGAGTGAAGTGTTGATGCTTCACTCTGCAAATTGGGAGGTGAAAATATGCCCAGAGCAAAGGATTATGATGAACGGAATATCAGCCAACAGCCAGCCATTGAGGTGTTGAAGGCGTTAGGCTATCGTTACCTGACTTCTGATCAGGCGGAAGCAATGAGGGGCAACCAATATAATGTCATCCTGAAGGATGTGTTGGAAGAAAAGCTTCAGGAGCTGAATGCTTATGAGTACAAAGGAGCTACATATCGTTTCAGTGAGCGGAATATTCAGCAGGCGATTCGGGATTTGGATGAGCCGTTGACAGATGGATTGGTAAAGACGAATGAAAAAATATACGAATCTTTAATGCTGGGGAGAAGTTACTCCGAGAATTTGCCCGATGGTTCCAAGAAATCGTTCACCATTCAGTATATTGATTGGGAGAACGTGGAGAACAACATTTTTCATGTGGCGGAAGAAGTCGTTGTTGAGAAGATGGACGGGCAAGGAACCGCCCGTCCAGATATTGTGCTCTATGTGAACGGAATCCCATTTGCCGTGATCGAGTGTAAAAAAGCCTCCATTTCGATGGAGCAAGGCATTAGCCAGATGATCCGCAATCAGGGCAAAGACTACATCCCGCAATTGTTCAAATTTGTTCAAATCGTAATGGCGACGAACAAGAACGAAACCCAGTATGCGACATGCAATACGCCGAGGAAATTCTGGGCGGTATGGAAAGAAGAAGACGAAGATTGGTTGCAGGAACAATTAAGCAAGACGGTGCATCACCGTCTGCCGACGAATCAGGATAAAAATATCATTTCCCTGTTCCATCCCGAAAGACTGCTGGAGCTGACCCGCTATTTCGTGCTGTTTGATAAAAACGAAAAAAAGATTGCCCGTTACCAGCAATATTTTGCCATCAAAGAAATCCTCAAAACCGTGGAAGAGACCGACCAAAACGGCAATCGCCAGGGCGGGGTCATTTGGCACACCCAAGGTTCGGGAAAATCGCTCACGATGGTGATGCTGGCGAAATACCTGCTTACGGAAATGCAAAACATCAACCCGAAAGTCATTGTGGTGACCGACAGAAAAGAGCTGGACAAACAAATTCACCGCACATTCAATCATACCAGGCTTAAAGCTAGCCGAGCCACATCGGGCAAACATTTGGTCGATTTGATCAACGACAACAGTGCCGACATAGTGATGACCCTTGTCCACAAGTTTGATACAGCGGCGGTGAAACAAAAGCCGATTCTCTCCAGAGATATTTTCATCCTGGTGGACGAATCCCATCGGACGCAGTACGGGGAACTGCACAACAAAATGAAACAGGTGTTCCCCAATGCCTGCTACCTTGGTTTTACGGGGACACCGCTGATGAAAAAAGAAAAAAATACGATGGTCAAATTCGGAAAACTGATCCATGCCTATACGATTGCCGACGGGGTTCGTGACAAGGCGATTGTCCCGCTTCTCTACGAAGGCAAAATGGTCGAGCAAACGGTAAACCGCAAAGCCATCGACCACCGTTTGGAGATGATCACCCGCCACCTGAATGAAAAGCAAAAAGAAGAAGTGATGCGAAAGTGGAGCCAGTTTGAACGCATAGCCTCGTCTGATCAGCGGATCAAAATGATCGCTTTCGATATCAACGAACATTTTCTGCACAATTACAAGACCCAAGGCTCTCATTTCAAAGCCATGCTGGCAACGAACAGCAAGAAAGAAGCCATCCGTTATCTGGAGGCGTTCGAAGAACTGGGCGATCTGAACTGTGCGGTGGTCATTTCTCCCCCTGATCAGCGGGAAGGGCATCACGAGGTGGATGAAAGCACCGATGATAAAGTTCAGCAGTTTTGGAAACGGATGATGGACAAATACGGGAACGAGGAAGCCTACGAAGAAGCGATCAAGGATGAGTTTATCAACGGTGACGACATCGACCTACTCATCGTCGTCGATAAATTGCTGACGGGTTTTGACGCTCCAAGGGCGACGGTTTTGTATGTCGATAAACCGATGAAAGAACACACTCTCCTGCAAGCCATCGCCAGAGTAAATCGTCTGTACGAAGGCAAGGATTACGGTCTCATCATTGATTACCGAGGATTGCTCGACAAACTGGATGAAGCGATGGAGATGTATTCGGGAGCGGGGCTGGAGAATTTCGACCCGAAGGACTTAAAAGGAACATTGTACGATGTGATCAGCGTCATCGGAACGCTCAGGCATTATCATACGGAACTCGTGAACATTTTCATCCCTGTGAAAAACAAAAACGACATCGAAGAATACGAGGTTCTCCTGGAAAACGAGGAGCTCAGGGAACACTTTTACAACGTGCTCAGCCAGTTTGGTCGCCATCTGGGGATCGCCCTGGAGTCGGAAAATGTGTACAGGGCTTTAGGGCCAGAAGAACTCAATCGATACAAGAAGGATTTGAAGTTCTATCAGGAACTCCGCAAAAGCGTAAAGCTCAGGTACAGTGACACGATTGACCATAGGGAATACGAAGCCAAAATGCAGATGCTGATGGACAACTACATTTCGGCGGAAGAGGTCATTCGCATTACAAACCCCGTGGATATTATGGACGAGAAAGGATTTGAGGAAGAGTTAAAACGGTTGCAGTCCCCACGGGCAAAAGCGGATGCGATCCGTACCCGATTGTCCAAGCGAATCGAGACCAAATGGGATGAAAATCCCGCGTACTACAAAAAATTTTCCGAACGGATCGAAGAAGCCATTCAGGCCTATAAGGACAAGCGGGTCAGCGAGGCGGAATATCTGCAACGGATGAAGGAGATCTTGCGGGATTTTCGCTCAGGAGCTTCGGGCGTTACCTACCCCGATAACATCCGAAAGAATCCCAATGCCCAGGCTTTTTATGGTGTGGTGAAAGAAATCATCGGGGAAGCGAATGATTTAACGGACAAAGACGAACTCATAGGCGAATTGGCCCTTCAGGTGGATGAAATCATCGAGGAGCACAGCAAGGTCGATTGGCACGATAACATGGAGGTTCACAATCGCATCGCTCAGGAACTGGATGATTTGCTGTACGACTTTGCCAAGGAACACGGTTTGAAACTGGATTTTGACCAGATTGACAAAATCATTGAAAACGTCAAGACGGTTGCCTTGAGACGATATTGACGGGTGTGGTGAGATGGAGATTCATCAGGTCGAGTTCGGAGGAAAGGTGATTCCGTTTATATTAGAACGAAAACCCGTAAAAAATGTCAATCTTCACATCAAACCCGATATGACCGTCATGGTTTCGGCAAACGAGAAAGTGCCGCTCGATTTTATCCTGGGCTTTGTGAAACAGAAAGCGGCGTGGATCCTGAAAAACATTCAGTTTTTTGAAGATGTCCAGCCAGAAGTTCAGAGTGAAAAGGAATATGTCAGTGGAGAGTCATTCAAGTATTTAGGCAAGCAGTATCGCTTGAGGGTCGAAGAGAGCGAAGCGGAGGGAGTAAAGGATTATCGAGGCTTCATTTATCTGTATGTAAAAGACAAACAGGATCTCAAACGGAAAGAGAAGCTTTTTGGGGAGTGGCTACGGAACAGGGCTGAAATTGTATTCAATGAATCCCTGGATAAGATGTATGCATTGGTTCAAAAGTACAACGTTAGGAAGCCCAAGCTGATGATCCGCACGATGAAGGCAAGATGGGGATCGTGTTTGAGGGATTCCAATGCCATACTGCTCAATTTTGAGCTGATCAAGGCTCCAAAATACTGCATCGATTATGTGGTCTTACATGAGCTCATCCATTTTTTATATAAGAACCATGATTATCAATTTTACAGCTTCCTTTCCGCATTGATGCCCGATTGGAAACAACGGAAATCAATTTTGGATGAGGAAGTGGTTCGGGAATTATAGGGGAAGAGACGAGTTGACGTCTCTTTTTCGTTACTATCGTGAAAACATGGGAGGTGTCTTATGAACAAAGAAAAAGTTGCACTTTTCGAGAACATTTTACATGAAGTTTATTCTCATTATACCAATTCAAGTGATTTTAACGGGATATCTTTAACTAATCTCATGAAGTTATTCAAATTAAATGAAGTTGAAATGAAAAACATAATAAAAGAGATGTTGCAAAATAATAAAATTACATTGACCTTTTCAAGCGTTTTTTTAAATCCTTATATCAAGGCATTTCATGATTTGTCTGTTGAAAAACAAATAACATTACTTGATAATGAGTCCACTGATGGAATATGTGTTTATCCTTCTCCTCACTATTTGAAGCAAATTTCTTCGCCAAAATATACAGAAAACGAACCATATTCAAGAAGATTGTTTTATGGGGAGCCGCACTTTCAACCTGTCTATTTCGAGTTGTCTGTTTTAGAGAAATTTTTTAATGATCCGAGGTATATAGTTCATAATGATGACTATTCTGGAAGTATATATGTCAGAAGCGAATTTTATGACGAAATGCAAGAGAAGGACAAAATAAACTTGCAAACATTTGGATTGGCATATACGGAACAATCGGAAAGATGTATTATTGTGTATTTAAGATACTTGGCAAAACTATCACCTGATCAACAGCAATACTGGAAAAGATATGAAATTAGTGGTAAGTGTAAGCAAAATATCGACTACTTGAGAAATACATTAGGAGAATGGGCTGAAAATGTTTCGATATTTATTGCCTTTTTAGAAGAGTTACATCATGTTTGTGAAATGACCAAAAAAATAGGGAAGCCACCACTGTTTAGGAATGACTATAAAAATAACAGACCAAAGGAATTTGCAGTGTTTCTGAGACCAACTTTAAAGAACTATGAAAGCTTTGTTCATTCCTTAGATAAGATGTTATCAGAAAACATTAATAAGGAGTTCTTTAGAGGAGACATCTCTCTTGAAGAGGAAATCGAAAGAGCAGACGGAAAAATTGAAGTTAGAACTAAAGGCACAATCGCACTTCTTGAGGAATGGATCACAAGTAGATTTAAGCCAAAAGACCCTGAACCCATGAAAAAACTATTTGCAACTTTGAAGAGGATTAGAAGGGAGAGGCAAAAACCAGCACATTCGATTCAGGAAGATGTATATGACAAAAAATATTTTAAGTTACAGGATGACCTCATAATTGATGCATATAGTGCTGTCAGAACTCTCAGGTTGATCTTTGCGAATCACCCTTTACTTAAATCCTACAAAGTACCAGATTGGCTTTATGAAGGAAAGATTACCTTGTATTAAATTGAGTATTTCTGAATTTAGGGTCAGTAGCGTTGCATTAATTTTATGAATGGTAGTCAACTATGTTTTGTGCATAAAAGACAATTCATCATTTACCAAATTTTGTCAGCTATTTTCTTTTACAACACAATTGGGTCATAACTCAGTTCGTTCAGAAAATCTGTTTCTCCGTCCATTACTTGCCTTACTGTTAACTCATATATTACGTCGTAATTTAGTCTTCGTCGTCCTTTGAACGTTCGCTTCTTCTGTTTACTTAGTTTTTTCCTAAATACCTCGTAGGGCTCATAAAGACAGGCGCAAACAAGCCTTTTTATAGTCAGCAGTGGTCCTTCACACCCTGTCCTTATTTGGATCATCTTCAATAAACAGTATGTTGCCAATGCGATATATAACTGATTTTCTACTGCCTGCTGA
>NZ_BDLR01000058.1:0-1089 GCF_002049395.1 Carboxydocella sp. JDF658
CAGGGCCTGCCGGCTTATGGCACAGCGGTGCTGGTCAATATCATCAATGAAAGCGGCATATTTCCCACCAACAATTTTCAGGAAGCCTATTTCCCGGCTGCCGATGAAATCTCCGGGGAAACCCTGGCGGAGAAATACCTGAAAAAGAAAGATCCCTGTTACCGCTGTCCCATCGCCTGTGGCCGCTACTGTGAAGTAGACGGGGAAGAAGGGGGCGGTCCGGAGTATGAAACCATCTGGGCCTATGGCTCTGACTGTGGCGTCTCCGACCTGAAAGCGGTAATCAAGGCCAACAATCTCTGCAATGAGTACGGTTTGGATACCATCTCAGCTGGAGCTACCATTGCGGCGGCCATGGAGCTTTACCAGCGGGGCATCATCAAGCCGGAGGAAGTGGATGGACCGGAGCTGAAATGGGGCAGTGGGGAAGCCATCGTGGAATGGACCCGCAAGATGGGAGCCGGGGAAGGCCTGGGGGCCAAACTGGCGCTGGGTTCCGCCCGGTTGTGTGAGGCCTATGGCCATCCGGAGCTGGCGATGGCGGTCAAGAAGCAGGAACTGCCGGCCTATGACCCGCGGGGTGTGCAGGGCCATGGTTTGCAGTATGCTACCTCCAACCGGGGTGGCTGCCATGTGCGGGGTTACATGATTTCCCCTGAGATTCTGGGCTTGCCGGAGAAGCTGGACCGGTTCTCCCTGGAGGGGAAAGCGGAATGGGTGAAGGTATTCCAGGACCTGACGGCAGTAATCGACAGCCTGGGGCTGTGCCTGTTCACCTCCTTTGCCCTGGGGGCGCAGGATTATGCCGACCTGTATAATGCCGCCACCGGGGAAAACCTGACAGCAGAACAACTGCTGGCCTGCGGGGAACGGATCTGGAACAATGAGCGCCTGTTCAACCTGCAGGAGGGCTATACCGCCCAGGACGATACCCTGCCCCGGCGTTTACTGGAAGAGCCCATTCCGGACGGGCCGTCCAAGGGCAGTGTGCACCGGCTGGCAGAATTGCTGCCTGTTTATTACCAGGTGCGGGGCTGGGATGAAAACGGAGTGCCAACAGCGGCCAGGAGACAGGAACTGGGGTTATAA
>NZ_BDLR01000059.1:0-295 GCF_002049395.1 Carboxydocella sp. JDF658
TTCATCAAGAATGAAGCACCCTGTACGTCTGATTGAAACAACGGATACAGAAGGGAATCAAATTACAATTGTAACGAATGTCTTTGAAAAGACTGCCGAAGAAATCGGGCAGTTATATCGCTACCGCTGGCAGATTGAAATTTTCTTCAAGTGGCTCAAGCAACACCTGCACGTCAAACATTTATATGGTCTTAGTCAGCAGGCAGTAGAAAATCAGTTATATATCGCATTGGCAACATACTGTTTATTGAAGATGATCCAAATAAGGACAGGGTGTGAAGGACCACTGCTGACT